>JAHJOS010000137.1 GCA_018820005.1 Alphaproteobacteria bacterium
CGGCAATAGAGAACACAGCACTGAGATGGCCTTCGATGTCGCGGTCGAAACTGCCGGGATCGAGCCCGCCCACCAGGTCGCAACCCAGCGCAATGGCCTCATCCATCAATTCCGCCGTGCCGGGGCTGGCCAGAATGCCGCTCTGCGGAAAGGCCACCAGCTCGACATCGATGAGGCCGGCATACTCTTCGCGGACGGCGAGGATGGTTTCGAGATGGCGCAGCCCGACATCGGCGTCGATCATCACATGGCTGCGCATGCTGGTGCTGCCATGGGCAATGCAGAGATCGAGCTGGTTGCGGGCGCGCTGATCCATGGGCGCGGCATTGGCGATGTTCTGCATCTGGAAGGCCACGCGCTCGCGCACGTCAAAGCCATTGGTACAGGGCAGATGCGGCTTCCAGGCATCGCCATAAAAGCTGGTGTCGAGATGGATATGCCCCTCGACAAAGCCCGGCACCAGCATGGCGCCACTGAGATCAATATCCTCGGCCGCCGACGGCGCCGGTTCAGTGGCCGGAATGACGGCGGCGATCAGGCCGGCGGCAATGCCGACATGGGCCCGTTCGCCGCTGACCAGCGTGGCATTGCGGAAGATGGCATCGAGGTCCGTCACGCTGGGTTCCCCATTGAGGTTGGAGTCTGTGCGGTCAGCCTATCGCAGCCTCAGGCAATGGCGAGACCCGCGCGGCTGCGGCAGGCACATGGCGCCGTCCCGCTCCGCGCATGGTCTGGCCAACTGAATTTGGGCTAAGCGGCGGTGGGCAGGGCCCGCAGGCGGTCCATGAAGCGCAGCACGCGTTCGCCATCCACGGCCTTCCAGGTGTCGCCATCGACCTTGAAATGCGTGCCGATGACGCAGCCATCGGCGATGGCCATGATATCTGATACGTTGTCGATGTTGACCCCGGTATTGGCGAACAGCGGTGTATCGGGCATGGCGTCGCGCACGCTTTTCAGGTTCGACATTTCTGCCGGCTGGCCGGTGATGGGGCCCGAGACCAGCAGCACGTCGGCCAACGAGGAGAACACCGCGCTCTTGGCGCGCAGGGCGATGGAGCGGGTGTCCAGCGAATCGGCGAACTCGGCATTGATGTTGAACATCAGCTTGAGATCGGGCCGGCCGAGCTGGCGGCGCAGGCGCAGAGCCTTGGCGGCATTGGGCTCCCACAAGCCCATGTCGGAGGCGAACAGGCCCGTGAAGATCTCGCGGGCGAAGCTGGCGCCGGTGGTGGCGGCAATGGCCACCGTGGCATAGGGATCCCAGAGGAAATTGACGCCGAACGGCACCTTGAGCAGCGGCTTGACCGCGCTGACTACAGCCGTCATGGCGATGGCGCTTTCCACCGACGCCGTCAGCTCATAGGGCCGATCATTCTCATTGCCGAACATGATCGCATCCACGCCACCATCCTGGAGCTTTTCGATATCCTTGATGACATTCTCGATCAGCCGATCCATGCCGCCATCGGCATCATAGAGCGGCGCGCCGGGCAGGGCGCCGATGTGAGCCATGGCGATGACGGTCTTTTGGCTGCGATTGAACAGATCCATTGGTCCTGTGAACTCCGGTCGGTGGGCGTGACGAACTGTCAGCCGGCAATGATGATTTGAACGCCCGCCTCGGCCAGCGCCTGGGCGAGATCCTGGGGGGGCTCTGCGTCGGTGATCAGGATATTGATCCGGTCCAGCGACACGATGCGGGAGAGGGCACGGCGCCCGAATTTGGAGGAGTCGCAGAGTACCACGACACAGCCGCCACTCTCGACAAAGGCGCGCTTCACCTCGGTGTCCTCGGGCGAATAGTCATAGAGCCCGTTGGCATCAATGCCCGAGACGCCCAGGAACACCCGGTCAAGGAAATGGCTCTTGAGCCCTTCGATGGCCTGAGGGCCGATGACGGAGAACTCGGGCACGCGCACCTGGCCGCCCAGGATATAGACCGAGCTATTGCCTTCGGCCATTTGCATGCCGACGCGCAGATTATTGGTGAAGACGCGCAGATCCTTGCGCGGCGCCAACTCAGTGGCTAGCGCCAGAATGGAGGTGCCGACATCTAGGCCCACCGACTCGCCGGGCGCCACCAGCCTGGCGGCCGCCTGGGCGATGGTGGATTTCTCGGCCGCATTGCGCCGCATGCGTTGTTCGAACGCCGGCTCGTCCTCGTCATAGACCATCTGACCGGCGGCCACGGCGCCGCCATGCGTGCGCTCCAGCAGGCCGCGCTTGCCCAAGAGGTCCAGATCGCGCCGCACCGTCATGCCCGAAACGCCCAGCTCCTCCGCCAGGCTGGTGATTGAGACAAAGCCA
>JAHJOS010000138.1 GCA_018820005.1 Alphaproteobacteria bacterium
ACCCAGAGATCGGGCTGTTCCAGATCGCGCAGCAAGGCCCATTGCCGGGCCCCGTCGCGCAGCCTGATACGGCGCCTATCGGTCATCAGCGCCAGGAATTTTGGGATATCGCCCTGCTCGATCCGATAGTCCACCATCACCATGATCGGGCCGCTGCGCGGCATCAGATCGAGCTGGAGGACGGGCTCATTGAAGGTATTGAGGGGGTTGAGGTCGCGCGATTCAAACTGTGGCAAGGGCAGCTTGAACCCCACCAGGGCGCAGATCAGCAGCACCACGGCTGCCATGGCCATGGACCAATCCACCCCGATCACGTCAGCGCTGGAACCCCAGAGCCAGCTGCCCGCCGCCATGCCGCCAAATGTCGCCGTCTGGTAGAGCGAGAGCGCCCGGCCCACCACCCAGCGGGGCGAGGACAGCTGGATGGAAACGTTGAACAGGCTCAGCGACATGACCCAGCACGCGCCGGCCGGAATGAGCACGAAATGGCTGAGCAGCTGGTCGTGGCTGAAGCCCAGCGCCACGCAACTGCCGGCAAAGCCGACGCAGGCCCAGCGGACGATGATCTCATTGCTGTAGCGCTCCCGCGCCCGACCATTGAGGAAGGCCCCACCGATGGCACCGACGCCAAAGCTGCCCAGCAGCGTGCCATAGATCAGCGCCCCGCCACCCAGATTATCCGCCGCCAGTGACGGCAGCAGGGCCAGCACCGCGATGGCGGCCAGGCCAAACAGAAACCCGCGCAGCAAAACCGTCGTCAGGTTTGGCGAGAGCGAGACATAGCGAACGCCGGCCAGGATTGCGCTGCCGAAATTCTCGCGCGGCAGGCGACTCGGTACTTGTTCCGGCTGCCAGCGCACCAGCGCGGCAATCAGGGGCACATAGCTTATGGCGTTCAGCGCAAAGGCGGCCGCCGCGCCGGCCAGAGCCACGATCAGCCCGCCGACCGCAGGGCCGACGCTGCGCATCATGTTAAAGCCCATGGAGTTCAGCGTCACGGCGCCGGGAAGATCACTGCGCGGCACGATATCGCCCATCGACGCCTGCCAGGATGGATTGAACAGCGCCGTGCCCGCTCCGATCAGAAAGGTGAAGGCCAGAAGAAGCCATGGACTGAGCAGGCCCATGAACCCCATCACGGCCAGCAAGGTGGAGACCACAGCCATGCTGACCTGGGCAATGATCATGACGATACGTCGATCAAAATTGTCGGCCAGCGCCCCTGCGGCCAGCGAGAAGATCATGATGGGGAGCGTCGTGGAGGCTTGAACCAGCGCCACCATGTTGTGGGAGTCGGTGAGCGTGGTCATCATCCAGCCGGCGCCGACAGACTGCACCAAGCCGCCCAGATTGCTCATCAGCGTTGCTATCCACAGCAGCCGGAACGTTTCATGCCGGAACGGCGCCAGCACCGATACGCGCTCGCCCATTGTCACGCCTCACATCAACACAACCTGTTCCCCTCTTGAGCCTCCGCACCCGCTTTGACAAGTCCGCGCCAGATCACTCCGCTAGACCACCACGTCCTCATCGCTCGCCAGAATGCGGGCGATCACGCCCAAGGCCCGCGTCAGCGTTGGCCCGGGGCGGCGCCATCAGGCAGAGCCGGATGCCGGCCACAGGCTTGTCGCCAACCTGGGTCGACGATGGCGGCGTCAACCGCACCCCCGCCTCGCTGGCGCGGCGCGCCACCTGTTCGGCCCGCAGCGGCGCCATGGGCAGCCAGACATGCGGCGCGCCGTCCGGCATGAGCAGCGGTCCCAGACCCAGGATATCCTGTGCCATGGCCAGCCGCAGCCGGGCCTCGACCCGCAGCGCGTTCATCGCCGTATCGGCCAGCCCGCATTCGATCATCGCCGCTGCCATTTCGGCCACATAGGGCGGCAGGCCCCAGCCCTCGGCGCGCAGCCGCTTGCGCACGGCCGGCATCTGCGCCGCCGGCGGCGCCAGCACGCCCACCCGCACCAGCGGGGTCAGGCTCTTGGAGAGGCTGGTAACAAAATAGACCCGCTCGGGCGCCATGGCCTTGTAGCTGGGGCCGCCATTGGCAGCATAAAAGCCATAGATGTCGTCTTCCACGATCATCGCATCATGCCGCTCGGCCACCGCCAGGAGCGCGCGTCGCCGCGCCGGCCCGGTCTCAAAGCCCAGCGGGTTCTGGCACACAGGGGTGGTATAGATCGTGCGCGCGCCGCTTTCGATCAACGCCTGCTCCAATGCCTCGGGCAGCATACCCTCGCTGTCCACTGCCACCGGCAGCATGCGCATGCCCAGGCTTGCTACCGCTGCCAGCGCACCCGGATAGGTCGCCGTCTCGGTCAGGATCAGATTTGATTGCGCGCGCTGCTCGGCAAAGGCCAGATGCAGCCCCTGCTGCGCGCCATTGCACAGCACGATTTCTGCTGATGTCAACGGCGTTCGATGGGTGCTGAGCCATCCGGCCAGCGCCCCGCGCTGCCGCTCGGTGCCGGTGAGATCGAGATAGCCGCCATTGGGCAGTGCCAGCGCCTGTCGATTGGCGATGGCGCTGGCCTCGCCCATCTGCGCCAGGCTGATGACCGGCGCTGGCGCATTGATGGAGAGATCCACCGCCCCGCCCTCATCGCCCGTGCCGTCGCTGCGGTCGAGCACAAAGGTGCCGCGCCCGATCTCACCGCGCACCACACCCCGCGCACTCAGGGTATCAATCGCCCGCGTCACGCTGCCGATCGACACCGAGAACTGCTGCGCCAGCTGGCGATGCGTCGGCAAACGCGCCCCGACGGGATATTGCCCGGCCGCAATGGCCGCCTCAACCGCCGCCGCGACCCGCTCATGCAGCGGCAGATCGTCATCCGCCAGCTGCATTGTATTGGTCAATTCGAAAATTGTATCATTCATGCGGCGGACACTAGCATGCCTTGCGTCCAGCCTGTAGAGGCCGCACGCCCTTGTCACCAGCTGCGCCTTTTCCGGCCCAGGGTTTTCGTGCGGTCACAACCACCCTATCGGCCCGCCGCGCCTTGGCTCTCGAAGGCAAAGCCCTCGTCGGACCAGCCGGTGATCCCACCGATCATCAATTTCACCGGGCGCCCCAGCCGCGCCAGCTTGAGCGCCGCCTGGTCGGCGCCATTGCAATGCGGCCCGGCGCAATAGACCACGAACAGCGTGTCCTCCGGCCATTCGGCCATGCGCTCCGCCGTCATCTGCCGGTGTGGCAGGTGCAGCGCCCCCGGCACATGCCGCCTGGCAAAGGCCTCGGGCGCGCCCACCACATGCAGCAGCACGAAGTCAACATCGCCCGCCGTCAGCGCTGCATGCACATCGGCGCAGTCGGTTTCGAGCGCCAGCCGCTGCGCGAAATGCGCCTCGGCCACTGCTGACGGCGCCGCCGGATAGTCCGTTACATAGCTCATCGCCGCATCCTTTCCGGCCCCGCCAGGGCCTTTGCCAGACCAGAAGTCACTACCACCGGGCCACCACCTGCTGGCGGCCCAGGCCTGGTCGGCCCATTGTCCGCCCCGCCTATGCCACCATTCCTAGGTCGAGCGCCCAAAAAGGTCAATAGAGTTGACATAACAATTATTCGGTGTTTGTATCGGTCGTATTGATACATGGTGATACAAAATGACGCCAGCCGATTTTCACCTCTCCGCCCGCGCCCAGGCACTCAAGGCTTCCGAAATCCGCGAATTGCTCAAGCTGGTCGGCAAGCCGTCTATGATTTCCTTTGCCGGCGGCATTCCCGATCCGGCCCTGTTCAATGTCGGCCTGTTCCAGGCCGCCTGCCACGAGGCATTCGGCGGCCCGCAGGTGGCCCGCGAGGCGCTGCAATATTCCACGACCGAGGGCTATCTGCCGCTGCGCCAGTGGATCGCCAGCCATATGCAATCGCTGGGCGTGCCGGCGGGCGCAGACAATGTGCTTATCACCACCGGCTCGCAGCAGGCGCTCGATCTCATTGGCAAGCTGCTGATCGATCCGGGTAGCACCGTGCTCACCGCCCGCCCCACCTATCTGGGCGCGCTGCAGTCCTTCTCGGCCTATCAGCCGCGCTTTGCCCAGTTCGATGCGCCCCACGCCACCGGCGAGGATGCGGCGCGCCTAGTCTATGTCATGCCCGACTTCGCCAACCCCACCGGCGAAACCATGTCGCGCGCCGCCCGCGCCCGGGCGCTCGATGGGGCGCGCAAGGCCAATGCCGTTATCGTCGAGGACGCCGCCTATGCCGCCCTGCGCTACGATGGCGAGCCGCTGCCCGCCATCGCCGCCCTTGATGCCGAGGGCACCGGCGACATCGAGGCCACCCGCACGCTCTATTGCGGCAGCTTCTCCAAGACGCTGGCGCCCGGCATGCGCGTCGGATGGGTCTGCGGCCCCACCGCGCTCATCCGCAAGCTCACCATGCTCAAGCAGGGCGCGGACCTGCACACCTCAACCGTCAACCAGATGGTCATCCACAATGTCGCCGCCGCGGGCTTTGATGAACAGGTCCAGCGCATCCGCGCTGTCTATCGCAGCCGTCGCGACGCCATGCTGGCCGCGCTCACCCGCTATGGCGTGACCGACATGTCCTGGTCGCGCCCCGATGGCGGCATGTTCATCTGGGTCGAACTGCCCCGCCACATCGATGCGGCCGACCTGCTGCAGCAGGCCATCCGCGCCGATGTCGCCTTCGTTCCTGGCGGGGCCTTCTTTCCCGACGGGACCGGGCGCAATACAATGCGTCTGAGCTTTGCCCTATGCGACGAGGCGCGCATCGAAGTGGGGATTTTCAAGCTGTGCCAACTGGTTGCAAGCGAGCCATTGCCACTTGGAGCCCAGGTTCCAAGACAGGAGCTGGCATGCTAACGCTGCAGCCCTCGTCCTGAGCCGGAATTTGCCATGCCCACCACCACTGCCGAGCGGCCCAACCCGCTCCACCTGCTGATTGCCTTCGGTTCGGGCGGCATACTGACACTGATGGTGCTGCTGAATGGGCAGTTGGGCTTTTACGGCACGCCGCTGTTTTCATCCTGGACCGCACACGGGACAGGGACGCTGGCTGCTGCGCTGATGATCGCAGTGCTCTATCGCTGGCGGCGCCCGGGCACGCCGGAAGCGCCAGCGGAGAAGGCACCACTCTGGGCCTATCTGGGCGGCATAGCCGGCGCGGTGACGGTGATGCTGACCTCCACAACGGTCAATTCCAGCCTTGCGCTTTCCGGCACGCTCGCGCTGGGGCTGGCGGGTCAGGTTGTATTCAGCCTTTCCGCCGACCACTGGGGACTGTTTGGCCTGCCCAAGCGCCGTCCGGGTGCGCGCGATCTGGCTGCGCTGGGGCTGATTGTTGCCGGCAGCGCGCTGATCATCCTGTTCGGGCGGGCCGCAGCATGATCATCACTATCCTTTTTGCACTGGCAGCCGGCGCCCTCGTAAGCCTGAGTCGCCAGATCAATGGTCGGCTGGCCCTGGCCACCTCACCTCTGATCGCCTCGTTCTGGAACCATCTGGTTGGCTTTGCGGCGCTGAGCCTGCTGGGGATCATCATTGGCGGTCTGATCCCGCCCGGCGCGGCCGATGCGCCCTGGTTTGCCTATCTCGGCGGCCCGCTGGGCGTGGTGTTTGTCGCCGCCGGCAGCTGGCTGATTGCCCGCATCGGCGCCGCCAACACGGCCCTGCTGGTCATCAGCGGGCAGATGGTGTCAGGCGTCGCGCTCGATCTGTTGACCGGCGTGCCGACGACGCTGTGGGTCGTCGGACTGGGCGTACTGCTGATCATGGGCGGTGTCCTGCTGATGCAGCGACGCTAGACAAGAAAATGCCCCCGCAACCTGGCGTTGCGGGGGCGATTATTATCGACTGGTCAAACGCTTAGCCGGCAGCAGTATAGGCCGTCTTGACCACGGTGAAGAACTCGGC
>JAHJOS010000017.1 GCA_018820005.1 Alphaproteobacteria bacterium
GGATATGACTGACGACGTTCCGGTTGCGGTCATGCGCGTCTGGGACGCTTGTGCGCCTGCATCTGCCAGCCATCCATACCTCGCGCGCCACGGCCTGCCGCCCGGTGACCTTCGTGTCTGGAAAGGTGGTCTGATCGGCCCGCTGCGAAATGACGCGGACCCGATCTGCGGTCTGCTGATCGTGGATGCCGCCGGTCATGCCGAGGCATGGTTACCATATGGTCGTCCAGCCCATTTCTGCATCGGTGCACCCGGAGACACTGTGATCATCGCGGTATCCGATCTCGCCGACGCCCTGGCGCTTCACGACATCGGCGGCCATCAGGTCTATCTCGCGTGCGCCTTGGACGACGCGCTGGCCCTCCGGGCCCGGTTGGTGGATGTCGCCCAAGGTCGTCGCGTTCTGATCGCTGGCCTGACCATGGCCGAAGCGAGCAAGCTGGTGGCGCCCGGGGCGTGGTCGGACGATTTCGTCATGCTGCCGATGGGTCGGTCTTGGGCGGCCCTGCGGCTACATTCTCACATGAGAGTACGCGACTGGATTGACGATCCCATTCTGGTTTTCTCCGGCGTGGCACCGGCCCGCTCCACCTGGCTACGCCGTTCCGGATTGTGGACCTGTGACGAGGAAGGCAGGCTTTACAAGCTCTGCGGGCCGGTGACGGCGATGGCCATTGTTCGCACCGAAACGGGCGAGGGCTGGTCGCGCTTGGTCTGGTTACTCGACCGCGATGGCATCGAGCAAAGATTACGCATTTCTGAACCTGATCTCCTGATGGGCTGGCGACGCGTCGTGTCTCGGCTCGTAGATGCCGGGCTGGATATTCATGCGACCTTCAACATGGTGGCAATTGTCGAGCATCTGCGCATGGCACAGGTGACCACGCGCCTGCGACTGGTCGAACGCGGCGGTTGGCATGGCGGGCACTATCTAGCCCCATCGGGAACGATCGGCCCAACCGACGGTGATGTGCCGGTGCGTGCGGGGCGCATGGAGATGGCTCCACCCGGTACTGCCGATGAGCTTGCCAAGTGGCAGAACGACGTGGCGGCCCTTGCCGAGGGCAATTCCCGCCTCGTGCTAGCGCTTTGCGCGGCCTTTTCCGGCCTTGTCATCGGACTTTTGCCCGGTCAGGGCACCTTTGGCCTGCATCTGCGCGGCTTCTCCTCGACTGGTAAATCGACGGCCCTGGCCGTCGCCGCATCCGTTTTCGGCCCTGCAGTTCGGGAGATTTTGACTTGGCGCGCGACCGACAACGGCGTCGAGGCGATGGCTCACGACCATCACCACCGCCTGCTCATCCTTGACGAAATCGCCCAGATCGACCCGCGCGCTGCCGCGCAGGTGGGGTATACTCTGGGCAATGGCATGGGCAAGCAGCGGGCGACTGGGTCGGGGAGATCGCGGCAGCCTGCCTTGTGGCAGCTGATCTTTCTCTCGAGTGGTGAAATCAGTCTCGAAGAAAAGATTGCGGAATGGGCCAGTGCCCCATCCATGCGGGAAGGCCAAGTTGTGCGGGTCATGGACCTGCCGGCCGACGCCGGGGCAGGTTTTGGGCTCTTCGATCATCTGCACGGTTTTGCTGATGGCGCCGGGCTTTCGGACCATTTTAAGGCTGCAACCAGCCGGAGCACGGGCCAGGTCGCCATGGCCTTTCTTGCAGGCCTGGCTAGCGACGTTGAAGGGACGAGACTCTTTCTCAAGCACGCGCAGGCTGAGTTCCTCGCTGATCGTATTAGCAATAAGGTTGATGGTCTGACCCGCCGTGCCATGGGCAATTTCGCGCTCCTGGCCGCCAGTGGAGAAATGGCAATCGCGCTGGGAATTCTCCCCTGGCCTCAGAGTCATGCCATGGAGCACGTTACCCGTTGCGCGCTCGACTGGATTGCTTCGCGCGCCCAGGCACAAAGTCCAGACGTCCTGGCTCAGGTCAGGGAATGGTTGGATCGCAATGCGGTCAATTTCGAGCCCTGGGAAGCGTCCGCTGACGTTGGCGATACCGAGTTCGGTTACATCCGCCAGGCGCCCTTGACCCTTCTGCTGCGGCCGAAAGCCTGGCAGTCTCTTTGTAACAGCGGGCAGGGGGTCGCGGCGGCGTTGACCGATGCTGGACTGATGCAACATAAGCCGGTGCGCCTGCCCGGCGGAAAGCTGGTGCGCTTCCGCATCATCGACGGCTGCATCATGCCACAGCGCGCGGGTAACGTGTAACGGCTAGCATGCTCCGGCCGGCCGGGATGTTACCGGTGTTACAGCTGTTACACCTACTTCTGATGCCGCTTCAACCCAATTCCCGGCAGCGACTTGCGGACACTCCCGGCCGGCAGTTTTGGGTCGAACTGGTGGGCCCGGTACAGAGGTCCATGGATAAAGTTACAGAAGCTATTTGCTGGGTCAGCAGCGGTTTGGCGATCAAGCGGGCAAGCGTGAAAGATCGCATGCTAGCAAGCCAGCATGCGATCAGGATCGTCTAAATATCGGCGCGATGCTTTGAAAGAAGGTCACCAATAGCCTCATCGAGCAGTCCTTGGACGTTGGTGTGGCGGTCGAGCGCCAGACGGTGCAAAGCGTCACGCTTTTCCCGAGTGAGCCGGTAGCAGATTTGCGATCGGGCCTCGATGAGGTCGAGCAGGTCTGCGGCGACTGCCGTTTTGCGTGTCATGTCAACCATGGGAGGCCACCACCTGCTTGCGCAGCGCCGACCAGAGGGATTCGTACTCCGCGCGCGCCAGACGATCAGTCGGCAAATCAGCGATCGTCTTGCCGCGCGCGATGAGTTCAGGATGTGTGAGGCGGTGCGTGATCTGGCCGCGCCAGATGTCCGCGCCAGCCTCGGCAAGGCGCTGCCGCGCCTCCTCGACGATGGGAGCGTTCTTGCCCTGACGGCGGGGAGAGGCGGCCGTCAGGGCCACCAGTGCACGCATACTTTCCGTCTTCACCAGATCGACCCATTCCAGGGCCTGGGTGATGTCAAACTGGTAGGGGCGTGCGCAGATCATGCAATGGTCAGCGGCGCGAATGAGCTTTTTGGTGCCGCCATAGGAGGCAGGCGGATGATCGATGAACACAATATCGTAGTGCGTTTTTGCACGGTTCAGCAGAGCGGGGACGGCACCAACCTCGGTGGTGTGAACAGCGAAGGTGCCCGTCGGGTTAAGGGCGTCCCATTCGCTGGCCGAGCGCTGCGGGTCGGCATCAAGCACAATGGTGCGCCAGCCCATGGAAGCCGAGATGCTCGCCAAGGACAGCGCCGACGTTGTCTTGCCCGCGCCGCCTTTGCCAAGCAGCAGAAGAGAGACGGGACGTGAGTAGGGGTATTGGGTCATAGTTTTTCCTTTCTGCCAGA
>JAHJOS010000139.1 GCA_018820005.1 Alphaproteobacteria bacterium
GCTGGCCTGGCTGCTGCCCTGGAAGGTCAGATCGTTGACCGTGATCCCAAGGTACGCTTTGCCCTCATGAGCGCGAGCCGAAGGGCGGCCCGACACCGCGAGCTTTGTGCCCTTCAGGATGTACTTCTCGAGGCTTTCGGCACGCTTGCCCCAGAGTGAGCAATCGAACCAGGTCGCCGGCCGCGATTGGCCGTCCTTGTCCTTGCCGTTGTCCACGGCGATAGAGAAGTTCAGGACCGGTTCGCGGCCGTCCTGCTGGCGCAGCACTGCGTCCTTGCCGACATTGCCGGCGATGGTGAGGATTTGCACGGGCTCTACTCCACGTCACCGGGAAAATCGTCGTCGGCATCGGCCGGCGAAATTGCCTTGAGCCGGTCGGCCTTGGCGGTCATCAGTTTGCCGCGCATATCCTCGGACATGTCTGCGAGGGCCTTGATGGTGGCGGGATGGCTGAACAGGGCCTCGACCTGGTCGGGGGTCGACTTGTCGGCGAGGGCGCGGGTGATGCGGTCGAACATCTCGCTCGTCACCAGAGCGACATCGGTGGCCTTGCCTTCGATCTGGCGGGGCTGCTGCGCAGCCTGGGAAGGCTCAGGAGCGCCGTTGCTGGCCTGGGCCATCTCGTCCCCGGTGTAGAGGCCGGAAAGCTCTTGCGGGAACGCCTTGCGCAGCGCAAGCGCTTCAGCGCATTTGGCGATCATGACGTCGGGCATGTTGCCCCACATCTGGGTCAACTGGCCTTCCTTCTTGCGCTGGGCATAGGATTCGAAGCGCGCCACGCCGAAACAGGGCTCAGCAAAGTCCTGACGCAAAACACCGACCTTGGCGGCGACCGGCGGTGTGTTGGACAACCAGGCGTCGACCCACTCGCCATCTTCACCGCACCAGAACGGGCCAACCTGGCCGGCATACTTGCCGCTGCGCTCGGCGATCAGACGGAAGCCGTCGATGCTGGTCTGCACCGCCATGACTTCGCGACGCTCTCGGCCATCCCAGCGCTTCACCGCGTAGATCTGGCGGGCAAAGGGATCGAGCCCGGTGCGCTTGCATTGGTTCAAGAACAGCTGCAGTTCGTCGTCGGTCGCGCCCTTGGCGATCGTGCGCTTGATGAGGTCGACCTGGTCGTCGTTGAAGATGGTCGATGGAGATTGCTGGCGATGGTCGTCGATCTTGGCGACGGCAGAGGATGCGCGGGTCATGATCAGAATGCCTTTTGTTCGGCGAGGACTTTGATGCCCGGCATGTCTGCCTTGACGATGCGGGCCTGCTCGTTGGCGATCTGGAGAACCAGTTCCTCGAAGCGGTGATGATGGGGCTGCCAGAAGTGGCGGGCGGCGACGGCGAAATCGGTTATTTCGGCGCGATAGCTGGTGCGCAGGCCAAGGCCGGTTGTGGCTTCCTTCACGGCGGTCTTGGCGACCATCGCGGCTTGCTTTGCCGATTCCCCAAACTGGTCTGCCTGCTCGGCATCCTCCAGCGTTGTGGCGCCGCGCTCGGCTTCACGGGCCAGGTGCTGTTCCTCCTCGGCAGCGGCGGCTGCCTGCCGCGCGACCTCTGCCTTGCGGTTCGCCTCTGCAATGTTCCAGGGCGTCAGAACCTTCTTGCAGAGCGAGGCGATCAGCTCGGCGCCGTCGATCAACGGCTTCCACTGCTTGTCGATGGCCTTGCCTGCATCGAGATGGGGCTTCTTCTCGGCCGCGCGCTCGTCGTCTGAGGCCTTGCCGGCCTTGCGCGCCATGTCGAGTAAGGTATTGAGCGCTTCAGCTTCCTCGGCGCTGGTAACAGCCTTGCCGTCGAGCCAAACCTTGGCCTCTTCGCGCAGATCGTCGATGTTGGCCTTGTGGGCATCGAATGCCGGCGGCGCGTTCGCCCCCATGGCAATACGGTCGTTGCCCGTCTCAGACAGTGCGGCGGCGGCGCTCATTGGCCGGTCCTTTCGTGGTTGCAATGGAGGCTCAGGGCTAGGCTGCGGAAGCGCTGGGCTTCATTGGCCGCATTCATGGCCTTGATGGCGCCAGCGGGCTCGGCTGGGGGCCGGATGACGTGCTGGTTCATGCCGCACCAGACCGCGCGGCCAACCGCGCCTGATAGTCGCGGTCATAGATGACCGGCTTGGGAGCGTCCCATTCGGGCTTCATGGGCTCGATGGTGGCGTGGCCGCAGTAGGTGACGCTCGCCAGTTCAAGGTGCGCCTGGAAACGAGCCATGATGCGGACAAACAAGTCCTGCCTCACATAGAGGCCAGCGCGGCTCCCATACTGCACAGCGCGGTCGCAATAGCTGACCTCAGCGTAGCCATCAGGCGCTCCGATGTGCCAAGGGCCACGCAACGCGACTTCCCGGCCATCGTCGAGCGTGACCCAGATCGTCGACCCGCCGAAGCCGCCCTGCTTGGGCGTTGCCCATGCATCAGCAGGAACCCACTCGCCCGGCTCATATCCGGCTGTAGTCGGCCAGCGCGTGACGTCGTGGCGGAACGATTTGTGCAAGCTGCCGTCGGCGCGCTGCCACAGGCTGATCTGCCGCTTCTCGATTGCGCCGTCGTGGCCATATTGCTCAGCGCGACCGTCTGCGTGTCGGGCCACGAAGCGGTGCC
>JAHJOS010000140.1 GCA_018820005.1 Alphaproteobacteria bacterium
ATCCTTGCCGTCGCCATTGAAGTCACCGACTGCCACGACGCTGCGGTTGCCGACGCTGCCGATATTGACATTGTCCAGGCCACCACTGCGGAACGAGTGCCAGCCGCTTGCCGTCTTCTGAAGGATGTCAGTCTTGCCATCCCCGTCGAAGTCGCCCAGGCCGAGCAGCGTATTGCCGAAGACGTGGCCCATATCGATCGAGGTACCGGGCGTACCACCATCACGCAACACCACCGGTGCACCCTTGATCGGGTCCACATGCGCATTGTCGATCAGCAGGATATCGGCCTTGTAGTTCCCGTTGAAATCGCCCTTGGTCGATGCCGTGAGCAGCATGTCATCGAACTGGAAGTGCTCGATGCCAGAGAACGTATCCGTGCCATCCACGCCGGTGATCGTACCGGCTGCATAGTTGATCAGATACTGCGAGCGGTTGCCCTGGAACACCGCGGTGTCGATACCATCGCCACCGATCAGCGTGTCATTCCCCGCGCCACCGAAGAGCTGGTCATTTCCAGCGCCGCCATTGAGGATATTGGCCAGGTTATTACCGTAGATGTAGTCGTCCTGGGCCGTACCAATGGCGTTTTCGATGCTGGTCAGCGTCTGGCTGAACAGGATCGAAGAGGCAATGCCGTTCAGATCGATGTTCATGCCCACCGCGATGCCCGAAGCATCGTAGGTGTCCACGCCAGCGCCGCCGTTGATCAGGTCATTACCGAGTGTGGCAAAGAAGGTGTTCGCCGCGCTATTGCCATAGAGGGCATCAGCAAAGGCGGAACCGCGGATATTCTCGAAGCCCGTGATGGTCTGAGAGAAGCCGACGCCTGTCATAGAACCAGAGTTGAGGTTCAGCGTCACGCCGCTCGACAGGGCGCTCAGATCGATCAGATCCTTGGTGCCAGCACCAGCGTTGACGACGTGACCGCTGCCATTGGCGGCGACGTAGGTGTCATCACCGCCACCCAGGGTCAGGTTGAGCGTGCCGGCGGTGAAGCCGGACGCATCAACCACATCGGCAAAGGCGCCTGAGCCCAGCGTCAGTTTGACGTTTTCGATGCCGCTGATGGCCAGCGTAGCCGCATTGATGGCAACAGAGCTATTGCCAATGCTCACCGTGGTCGCACCAGTCGCGCCGCTGGCACGAATGTCGAGCAGGTCGCTATCCGCCCCGCCGTCGATCGTGTCGTTGCCGTCACCCAGATTGTAGATGACGGTGTCGGCACCAGCACCCAGCGTGATGGTGTCATTGCCCAGGCCCGCCGTGACGGTCTGCGCGAAGGCATTGGAACTGCCATCGATCAGATCTGCATTGGCCGTGCCGATGATGGCCTGTGCCCCGGCACCCAGAGCATAGATGCCCACCGCCGTCGCCGTGCCACCGAAGGTGTTCACCCCAACCAGCGTCGTTGCGTCGAAGCTGGCAGCAGAGGCACCAATACCGATGTTTTCGACGGCGTTGTTGAAGCTGTTGCCCGACACAGTTGCCGATACCAGCGAGGCATAAGTGTCGAGCGAAACGCCGACATTGTTGCCATTGAAGGTATTGCCGGTGAACGTGATGCCGTTCGAGCCATTGACATAGACGCCGGTCGACCAGCCGGTGAAGGCGCTGTTGGTGACCGAAAGGCCGGTGCCCGTGCCGATGTCGGTGACGATGGCACGATAGCCATCGGTCAGGCCGCCACTGCGGTAGAACACGCTGTTGGCAATGCTGACATTGCTGCCCGAGACCACGATGCCTGCCGCGTCATGCGGGCCGCCATTGCCGCCCTGCGCAATGCGCAGGCCGTCGATGACCACATTGTCCGCCTGGACGATGATGCGACCGGTGTAGGTGCTGCCGGCAACAGTCGCCGGATCGATGCCGCTGGCATTGGCGCCATGGCCGGCGCCAATGATCTTGAGGCCAGCCAGGCCTGCACCGATGATGACATCGCCGCTGCCGATGGCACCATCGCCGAGCACGATGGTGTCCCCGGCGTGAGCATAGGCCACGGCTGCGGCCAGCGAGGCAAAGCCGCCATTGCCGACCAGCAGGATGCTGCCCGAAGTGCCCTGGATGATTTCAACACCCGACACCGTGTCGGTACCGTCTGCACCGCCATTGACGGTGAAGCTGCCCGAGCCGCTGGTGACGTCGGCGATGGTGATGGCGGCATTGTAGACCGCCTTGTCCACGCCGGCCCCACCGACAATGATGTCATCGCCTGCACCGCCGGTGATGATGTCATCGCCGCCATTGCCCAGGATGTAGTCCTTACCGGAGGTGCCGGTGATGGTGTCGGCGGCAGAGGTGCTGCCATCGATCACGAAGTACTCATCGGTTGGCGTGTTGGTGACCACATTGCCCGAGACGTCGAGCGTTACCGGAGACGTCAGAGCCTTGACGTTGAATTCCGTGTCGACGTTCTCATAGGTGTTTGGCCCAACCGACGCCAAGTTCGTGGCTCCCGGACCGAAGGCAAAGCCTGACCCGGAATTGACGATCGTGTTCCCGGAGACGTCGCTGTCGGCGTTGGTGTACGAGTCCAGGTTAGCTGCAGTCCGGACATGCTCGAAGG
>JAHJOS010000141.1 GCA_018820005.1 Alphaproteobacteria bacterium
CCTGCGGTCTGCGTCTCAAACCATTCGATGGCCTGGTTGACGATCCCGATCGTGGTTTCGTAGCATTCCTTGGGCGTGTCGCCCCAGGTGAACAGGCCATGGGATTCAAGGATCAGCCCCTTGGCCTTGGGGTTATCTTCACAGAACTTGCCCAGCCACAGGCCCAGCTCAAAGCCCGGCTTCTTCCACGGCAACCAGCCGATGGTGTCACCGAAGATTTGCTTGGTCAGTTCCTTGGAATTGTTGGACGCGGCGATGGCAATGATCGCGTCGGGATGCATGTGATCGACAAAGGGGCGGTTCACATAGGCATGTAGCGGCGTGTCGATTGAGGCCGCGCGCGGATTGAGATTGAAGGTGGCGTGCGGCAGATAGCCCACCATTTCGTCCTCGAACTCGACGCCGCGATAGAGCCCCTTGAGGGCGCGCAGCTTTTCCATATAGAGCGTCGAAAAGCCGTCAAGCTTGATCGAGGCGCTGTCGCCGCCCGAGCCCTTGACCCACAGCACTTCCACGTCCTGGCCGGTCAGCGGGTCTTTCTGCATGATCTTGGACGAGGTGTTGCCGCCACCATAATTGGTCACGCGCTTGTCGCTGCCCAGCAGGTTGGAACGATAGACGAGGCGTTCCGGCTCGCTCATGGCGGCGGCTTTGGCATCATCCCATAGATTGGCAAGGCGCTTGGGCGCGGTGGTCGACATGCAGACTCCTCCCACAGGGTGGTAACTTGGATTTTGGCCGGAGATGGCCATGATAAATGTGCAGTGTCAATCACAAACAATCAGAAACGCGCATCAGAGGCTGACATGTTTCGAATTTGACGGTTTCATGATTGACAGTGATTGGAATGAATGGAAACTATGCTGCCAGGGAGAGACAAGACGTGCACGAAACCGAACGCCACAGAGTGATCATTGCTGCCGTGCAGTCGCGTCCTGTCGCGACGGTGGCAGACCTGTGCGAGGTCACCGGCTCGTCCGAAGCCACCATTCGCCGCGATATTGCGGCCCTGCATGTGCGGGGCGAGGTGCGGCGGGTGCGCGGCGGTGCAGAGGCGGTCAACCCGCCCGAGCAGAGCGCCTTGATGGGCCGGCCCTTCTCGGTCAACGAAACCATCAATATCGAGCAGAAGCGCGCAATAGCCCGCGCAGCGGCAGCATTGTGCAGGGATGGTGAGCCGATCATCATCAATGGCGGCACCACGACCTATCAGATGGTGCATCATCTCACGCAGCGGCGCATGAGCGTGTTCACCAACAGCTTCGCCATTGCCGAATACCTCATCCACAACTCGCGCAATTCCGTCGTCATTCCCGGCGGCACGGTCTATCGCGAGCAGAATGTCATCCTCTCGCCCTTCGGCGGGGTGGTGGCCAGCCACTTCTATGCCAAGCGCATGTTCATCGGCTGTCAGGGCATTGGCCAGCACGGGCTGATGGAAGCCGATCCAATGGTCGTGCAGTCCGAACTGGGCTTGATCGGCCAGGCGGACGAACTCGTCGTGTTGGCCGATTCATCGAAATTTTCGGGACGCTCAAGCCTCATTCTGTGTGGCCTCGACCGAATAGCCGCCGTCATTACCGACGCCGGCATCCGTGACGAAGACCGTCAAATGCTGGAAACGGCAGGCGTGCGGCTCATCGTGGCGGAAACCACTGCTCAGGCGGAAAAGCAACAAACCGTCGCCTGAGAAACCCAAGCCAGACTATCCCAGGGAGGGATTACCTTATGAAGCTCTTGAAGATCCTGGCGGCCACCACCGCCGTCGCCGCTCTGCTCGCCAGCCCCGCCTTCGCCCAGACCCGCATCGCGCTGGTCGTCAAGTCGCTGGGCAATGGCTTCTTTGACGCCGCCAACAAGGGCGCGCAGGAAGCCGCCAAGGAACTGGGCGATGTCGAAGTCATCTATACCGGCCCGACCGCTGCAACCGCCGAAGCCCAGATCGAAGTGATCAATGCGCTGATCGCCCAGCAGGTCGACGCCATCGCCATCTCCGCCAACGATCCGGACGCTCTGGTGCCGGCGCTGCAGAAGGCCATGGAACGCGGCATCAAAGTGATCTCCTGGGATTCCGGCGTCGCCCCAGAAGGCCGCCAGCTCCACCTCAACCCCTCCGAGACCGCGCTGATTGGCGAGACCATCATCAAGCTGGCCGCTGACTATCTGCCCGATGGCGGCGACGTGGCGATCCTGTCGGCGGCCTCCACCGCCACCAACCAGAACGCCTGGATCGATGCGGCAAAGGCCGTGCTGCCCGCCAAGTTCGCCAATATCAACCTGGTCTCGGTCGTCTATGGCGACGATGACTCGGTCAAGTCGACCGACGAAGCCAAGGGCCTGATCGCCTCCTATCCCGACCTCAAGGCCATCATTGCCCCCACCACCGTCGGCGTGGTCGCCGCTGCCCAGGTCGTCACCGACCAGGGCCTGATCGGCAAGATCAACGTCACCGGTCTCGCACTGCCGTCCGAGTTCAAGCAGTTCATCGACAATGGTGCTTCTCAGGCCGTTGCGCTGTGGAACCCGATCGACCTGGGCTACTCGGCCGTCATGCTGGCCAATGATCTGGTCAAGGGCGACGAAGCCAAGCCTGGTGCCAAGCTCTCGATGGGCCGCATGGGCGAATTGACCCTGGACGACACCAACTCGGGTGCCATGGCCGCGCCCTTCACCTTCGACAAGTCCAACATCGAAGAATTCTCCAAGATCTATTGATCGTGCCGGCCTCGGCGCATCGGCGCCGGGGCCATCTTCCTTTTTTGAGGCAGGCAGGGCAGTTCCGCGACCTCGCCGACCCGCCGTACGGCACCGCCCCTGCGACGGGGGAGTCTGGGAGGGGGCGCGGTTGGTGCCAATATCAGGGCCAAACATCCCCACCCTTGATCCCTCCCCACAAGGGGGAGGGTGTCGACTGAGGCGTCGCGGCCACAACGAGATAAACGCCATGACCGATCAACCCATCCTGACCCTCTCGGGCATTTCCAAGAGCTTCCCCGGCGTGCGTGCGCTCAACGATGTTTCGCTCGAGCTTTATGCCGGTCAGGTCACCGCGCTGATCGGGGAAAACGGCGCTGGCAAATCCACGCTGGTCAAGACCCTGACCGGAATCTACCAGCCGGACGCGGGCGACATCGTCGTGAATGGCCAGAAGGTTACGCTCCCCACCGCCCATTCTGCCTCTGCCGCCGGCATCACCGCCATTCATCAGGAAACCGTGCTCTTCGACGAGCTGACGGTTGCTGAAAACATCCATCTCGGCCATGCCCCGCGCACGGCGCTCGGCCTGATCGACTGGCGCAAGATGCGCAGCGAAGCCAGGCTCACCCTCGACGCCATGGCCGCCGGCATCGACCCCGACATCAAGCTTAGAGAGTTGGGAATAGCCAAAAAACACCTGGTCGCCGTGGCCCGCGCGCTGTCCATCGACGCCCGCGTCGTCATCATGGATGAGCCCACCGCCGCCCTCAGCCAGAAGGAAATCGAGGAACTCTACGTCCTGATCGAACTGCTCAAGCAGGACGGAAAGGCGATCCTCTTCATCAGCCACAAATTCGATGAAATCTACCGCATTGCCGACCGCTTCACCGTCTTCCGCGATGGCGAACAGGTCGGCAAGGGCATGATCGCCGACACCAGCCAGAACGCGATCGTGCAACTGATGGTCGGCCGCCCGGTCGAAGGCATTTTCCCGGCCCGCAAGGCGGCCATCGGTGAGGTCGTGCTGGAGGCCAAGGGTCTCACCCATCCCACTGAATTCGATGATATTTCATTCGCTGTGCGCAAGGGCGAAATCCTGGGCTTCTATGGCCTGGTCGGCGCCGGTCGCAGCGAGGTCATGCAGGCCGTGTTCGGGTTGACGCGCCCGTCCGCCGGCACGCTGTCGCTTGATGGCGTCCCCATCACGCCCCGCTCACCCGCCGACGCCGTCGAGGCTGGCATCGTCTATGTCCCCGAGGAGCGCGGCAAGCAGGGCGTCATCACCGGCGAACCCATTTTCAAGAACGTCTCGCTGCCTTCGCTGGGCAAGACCAGCAAGTCGGGTTTTCTGCGCATGGCCGAAGAATTCGCCCTGGCCCGCACCTATACCGAGCGGCTGGACCTGCGTGCCTCCTCGCTCAGCCAGAATGTCTCGACCTTGTCGGGCGGCAACCAGCAGAAAGTCGTGATCGCCAAGTGGTTGGCAACGTTGCCCAAAGTTATCATCCTCGATGAACCCACCAAGGGCATCGACATCGGCTCCAAGGCCGCCGTGCATGATTTCATGGCCGAACTGGTCGCCCAGGGGCTCAGCGTCATCATGGTCTCTTCCGAGCTGCCCGAAGTGCTCGGCATGAGCGACCGCATCGTCGTCATGCGTGAAGGCCGCATGGTCGACACGCTCGACAACAAAGGGCTCAAACCCGAAACGCTCGTGCGGCTGGCGGCCGGCATCATCGAGGAGCAGGCAGCATGAACCGCTTGATGAAACACCGTGAGGTCTGGCTGGCCCTGGCTATCGTGCTGGTCATCGTCCTGGTGACGCTGCGCTTTTCGCGCTTTGCCCAGCCGGCCAACCTTCTGACCATTTTCAACGACACCTCCATCCTGATGATGCTGGCGCTCGGGCAGATGGCGGTGATCCTGACTCGCTCGATTGATCTCTCCATGGCCTCCAATCTGGCGCTGACCGGCATGATCGTCGCCATGCTCAATGCCGCTTTCCCGGGTGTGCCGATCCCGGCGCTCCTGGCCCTCTCCGTGCTCATCGGCGCGGCTCTGGGGGCCTTCAACGGCGTGCTGGTGTGGAAGCTCGATATCCCGCCCATCGTGGTGACGCTGGGCACGCTGACGATTTTCCGCGGCATGGTGTTCGTGATCTCGGGCGGCGCCTGGGTCAATGCGGCCCAGATGAGCCCCGATTTCATTGCTTTCCAGCGCACGGTCTTGCTTGGTCTACCCGTGCTGAGCTGGTTCGCCATCGTGGTGGCGGCGCTGTTCTATGTGCTCATGACCCGCACGCCGCTGGGGCGCTCGCTCTATGCCATCGGCGTCAATCCCACGGCCTCGGTCTATACCGGCATCAATGTGGGTCGCACCAAGTTCATGGCTTTCGTTATCTCCGGCGCCGTGGCAGGGCTGTGCGGCTATCTCTGGATCTCGCGCTATGTCATTGCCTCAACCGAAGTGGCCGGTGGCTATGAGCTGACCATCATCGCCGCCTGCGTCATCGGCGGCGTATCGATTGCCGGCGGTATTGGCAGCGTCGGCGGCGTGCTGCTCGGCGCCATTTTCCTCGGCGTCATCAACAATGCCCTGCCGGTGATCAACATCTCCCCATTCTGGCAGATGGCCATTTCCGGTACGGCGATCCTGTTGGCCGTGGTGCTCAACGCGCGCGGCGAACGCAGCCGCGGCCGCATCATTCTCAAGTCGGCGGAAACAGCATGACCGATACGTCTCTTCACCGCTCGCTCCCCGACCGCCTCGACAATCCGCTCCGCTCGGCCATGCTGAGCTGGGAAAGCCTGCTGGTGCTGGTCGCGGTGGTCATCTTCATCGTCAACTCCTTCGCCTCGCCCTATTTCCTCAATGCCTGGAGCCTGAGCGATCTCACGTTCAACTTCACCGAAAAGGCCCTGATTGCGCTGGCCATGGCGCTGCTGATCATCGCCGGTGAGATCGATCTGTCGGTGGCCGCGATCATCGCGCTGGCATCGACCTTGATGGGCCTGGCGCTGCAATATGGTGCAGATACGCCCGTGCTGGTGGCCATCGGCGTGGGCACCGGCATCGCCTGCGGCGCCGTCAATGGCTTCCTGGTCACCGGGCTCAAGCTGCCCTCTATTGTGGTGACCATCGGCACGATGAGCC
>JAHJOS010000142.1 GCA_018820005.1 Alphaproteobacteria bacterium
CGACATACTGGCAGCCGCCATAATAGCGACGGCCCGGATAGCCCTCGGCGTATTTGTTGGTGAGCACCGAGCCCTGGGCCTCGAGCACCGCCTTGGAGACGATGTTCTCAGAGGCGATCAGCTCGATTTCGCCCTGCTGGCGGTCGAGTTCATTGCCCATGGCTGTGGCCAGCTCGGGATCGGTCTGCGCGATCGAATTGGTGAAGAAGTTCGGAAACAACGCGGGGGACGTGACAGCGCTCATCGGACAGATACCTCGCGGCTAGCGAAACAGATTGGCATGACAGTGCCTTTATCACGCTGGCAAGCGCGATTCCAAGGCTGTGAACTGTGGGAAATGGGGTCGGCAGGATACATGGGGGCTCCCGTTACGTGCGGATGGGTGCCCAGGCGAGCGGCTCTACAAGGTTCGCGTTCCCCGATGGTTCCCCATCTCTTCTCGCCAGTCGCGCGAACCCGGTAATTATGGCGCAGAACCGGCGCCAGCGAAAGGGAAACTTCGCGTCGATTCAGGCAAATTTGCCCGTAGAGGGTGCCGCCGGTGGCGCCTCCCCCAGCTTGCGTCGCAGCTTGGCCAGCGCCAATTGCTGCATCTGCGCCTTGCTCGCGGCAACAGGGGCGATCACAATCACTTCCACGCCGCTGTCGGCGTCGATCGCTGCGACCCGCATCTGCCGGCCGATCTGCGAAAACTCGAAATAGACTTCACCCTGCCCCATGCAGCCACATTAGCAAGATTCTGCGCCGCGCCAAACAACAACGCCCTCCACGATGGGAGGGCGTTGCAGCGATCAAAAGACGGTAGCGGTCAGGCCGATTCGAAGCTGACCTTGCCCTGCTCGTCGAATTTGTAGACGTCGTCGCGGAAGCTGACCGTGCCCTGACGGTTGGCCCAGGCAGTGATGTAGGTGGTGTGCAGCGGCACGCGCGCCTTGCACTCCACATCCAGACGCTGGTTGGATTCGAACTGGGCATCGACCTTGGCCTGGTCCCAGTCGCCATTGTCGCGCAGCAGCCAGTTCACCAGCGAATTGACGCCCTCGACGCGCACGCAGCCGGACGAATGGAAGCGGGCGTTTTCGTCAAACAGCGCCTTGGCTGGGGTGTCGTGCAGATAGCAATCATAGGGATTGAAGAAGTTGATCTTGCAATGGCCCATCGAATTGGCCGCGCCCGGCTCCTGGCGATACATGTAGTTGATCGCATTGCCCAGATTGTTCCAGTCGATGCTGGTGGGCGATATTTCATTGCCCTTGCCGTCATAGATATGGATATTCTGCTTGGCCAGATATTCGGGATCTTCGTTCATGTATTTGGTCAGATCGCGCTCAACCAGCGACTTTGGCACGTGCCAATACGGGTTGAAATTGATCTGGGTCACCTTGGACGCCATGATCGGGGTGGCGCGATCGACGCGACCGACAACGGCGGTGTGGCGCTATTCGACCATGCCGTCATTGACGGCCTCGATCGTTGCGGCCGGAATATTGACCACGACATAGCGCGGGTTGAGGTTGGCGGCCATGCTCTGAACCCGGGTGAAGTTCAGATAGAGCTGCTGCAGGCGCTGCTGGGCCGGCACGGCCATGGCATACCAGGTCGCTTCGTCCACCTGCCCGGTGATCACCAGGCCGTGGCGGGCCTGGAACTTGCGCACACCGGCGTCGGTTGCTGCGTCATAAACATCGCTGACATTGTCGACCATGCCCATGTCGCCCGACGAAATCAGGCGACGCTTCAGCGCCACAACGGCGCGCGAAGAATTACCCAGCGTGAGCTTATAGGCTTCCTGCGGAATTTCTTCCCAGCCGCCAGCGGCCACGAAGGGCTCGTACTGGGAAATGGCCAGCTGCAGATTGTAGACCGTGTCGAATGACAGGATCGGCTCATTGGTGGCGATCAGCGCTTCGGCCGCCGAGGTATTGCCGCCCTGGTCGGCATCACGCAGCACGCGATTGCGCTCGAACAGGTCGAAAATGGAGTCATTTTCCTGCGCGCGCAACACGCTCGGCATCGCCAGAGAGGCGCCTGCGATTGCCGAATAGCGAAGGAGAGAACGTCGATTGAGCCGCATTGATTCACCCGAATTGTCTGGCCGACAGAGCAACACACTAATTACCATCGCCAAGCGCTGGTCACAACGCGGTCAAGCGCAAGTGAACCAGTCCACAAGATTACCGGGAAATTTACGCTGCAATGGTTTCCAAGCCGTAATGGCACCGAATGGGCCGGGTTTGGGGCAAAAATGAGAACGCCGGCCCTTCTGGACCGGCGTTTCGCCAACAGTGTGGCACTGCAGCAACAGATGGGTGGGAGAGCCTAGAGCTTATAGAGGATCTGATCGACCCAGAAGCGCTCGAGGCGGGCGAGAGCCTTGTTGAGGCCGTCGAATTCGTCGTCGCCCAGGCCGCCGACCTTGTCGATCGACTTGAGGTGACGGTCATAGAGCTCGTCGATGACTTCAGCCACTTCTTCGCCCTTGGGGGTGAGCTTGATGCGCACCGAACGGCGGTCGGAACGCGAACGCTCCTGGAAGATGTAACCGGTCTGGACCAGCTTCTTGAGATTGTAGGAGACGTTGGACCCCAGGTAGTAACCGCGCGAGCGCAGTTCACCGGCGGTCAGCTCGGCATCGCCGATGTTGAACATCAGCAGCGCCTGCACCGGGTTGATATCATCCCACCCCATGCGGTCGAACTCATCCTTGATGAGATCGAGCAGGCGGCGGTGAAGACGCTCAACCCGGGAAACAGCTTCCAGATAGAGCGGCTTCAAGCTCGGAGTGCGTTCGGGGGCGATTGCCTCGGCTGCGTTGGATTTGAATGCCATTTAAGCCTCACTGTTTGGACGTCTGTGCGATTTTTCGCATCTCATGAGCCTAAAATACGGCGACCATTCTAAGATCGCCCTAAGCAGCGTGATTAAAAGCATCTTACTGGAATGCAATGAGAATTTGGCTTTATTCTTCGTTACACCAGTTGAGAAAATTGTAACCTTACGGCGGTGTGAACGGCCGGAGCGGTAACAATAGGCTGACGGGAAGGAGCCGGTCAGTCGCCGGCGTGGGCGCGCCGCATGCGCAGGTTCAGGCCCAGAATTGCAACGATCGAGACCAGCAGAACCAGGCGCAGGGCAAAGCCGACTGCCGACATGGTGACATCGGTGCTGCCCAGGAGATAAAGCGCCAGTTCGACGCCGGTCGCGCCCAGCAGCAGCGCCGCGCCCCAGCTGGCCTTGATCCACAGTCCCACCGCCGCGAACAGCCGCGCCAGCGCGAAGATGCCCAGATAGACAAAGCCCGTCATGCCCATTGTCGCCAGCGGGCTGACCGCGCCAAGGTTGACGCCCAGCAGGCGCGCCGCGTCACTCAGGCCCAGCAGCAGGCAGAGGATGGCGACGATGCGGATATAGATGCCGATGGTGGGTGCGTTCAGATCCATGGCGCGTTTCTACCCGCCTGAGCGGGATGCGACAAGCCGGAGCTTGGACGGACGGCCTGGCACTGCTAAACCGCTGGCCAACACAGGAGATCAATATGGCCGAGCCCTGGACCAGGCACGACATGGACTTTTTGGCAGGACGCCGGCTGCGGCGGACCCGACGTACCGCCTGGAGCCGCGCCATGGTGCGCGAGACCGTGCTGACGCCGGCCGATCTGATCTGGCCGCTGTTCGTCATCGACGGGCACAATGAGAAGACCCAGATCCGCACCATGCCCGGCGTCGAGCGGCTCAGCGTTGATCTGTGCGTCGAGGCGGCCCGTGCAGCGCGCGATGCGGGCATTCCCGCACTGGCGCTGTTTCCCAATACGCCCGATCATCTGCGCAGTGAAAACGGCGCCGAAGCCTATAATCCGGACAATCTGATGTGCCGGGCGCTCAGCGCCATCAAGAGCGCCGTGCCCGAGATCGGCCTGATCGCCGACGTGGCGCTCGACGAATATTCCAGCGACGGCCAGGACGGCCTGGTGCGCGACGGCGAAATCCTCAATGACGAAACCATCGCGGTGATGATCAAGTCGGCGCTGGTGCAGTCCAGGGCCGGTGCTGACATCATCGCCCCGTCCGACATGATGGATGGCCGCGTCGGCGCGATCCGCGAGGCGCTCGATGACAATGGCTTCGAGCAGACCCAGATCATGGCCTATGCCGCCAAATACGCGTCCTTCTATTATGGGCCGTTCCGCGAGGCTGTGGGCACCGGCAGCCGTCTCAAGGGCGACAAGCGCACCTATCAGATGGATTATGCCAATTCCGACGAGGCCCTGCGCGAGATCGAGCAGGACATTGCCGAAGGCGCCGACAGCATCATGGTCAAGCCCGGCCTGCCCTATCTCGATATCGCCCGCCGGGCGCGCGACAATTTCAACATCCCTATCTACGCCTACCAGGTGAGCGGGGAGTACGCGATGATCGAGATGGCCGCCGCCGCCGGCGCCATCGACCGCAAGGGCGCCATCCTAGAGAGCCTTCATGCCTTCAAGCGCGCCGGGGCCAATGGTGTGCTGACGTATTTCGCCCTCGAAGTGGCGCGCGATCTGGCGCGCTAAGGTCACATTTGTGTGCCCGCCCCTCTTGCAGGGCGGGCCACACATCCCAATCTGAGTGTCATGAACCAGACCGACACTGCCCGCCCCGCCCTGCCCGATCCTTCGACCGCTCCCGAGCTGTTCGAGGGCCTGCTGACCCGTCGCGTGTTTGCCTTCATCATCGATCTGATCGTGATGGGGACCATGATCGTGGCATTTTCGCTGGTCGGACTGGTGGCCGGGTTCCTGACATTCGGGCTGGCCTGGCTGGCACTGGCCTTCGTCGTGCCTGCCAGTATCGTGCTCTATTATGCGGCGACGCTGGGTTCGCCCAGTCGATCCACGCTGGGGATGCGCGCCATGGATCTGGTGCTGACGCCCACCCGGGGCCAGCCGCTTGATGGCTGGATGGCCTTTATCCATGCCGGCGTCTTCTGGATCACCACCTGGATTTCCTGGCCGATTTCGCTGCTGTTCGCGCTGTTCACCCCGCGCCGCCAGATGATCCACGACCTGGTGACCGGCACGCTGATGCTGCGCCGCTCGCCCATGGTACGGCACTGGAATGACCACGCTGCGCGCAGCAGCAACGCATACTGAACAATTGCGGCGGCTGATTTGCGGGCGTAGACTGGTTGGGTCCAAGCCAAGGGTCATTGATGACCGACCAGTCGCCTGAAACAACACAGCTCTTTCTGACGGCCGCCATGCCGTGCCCCTATCTGCCGGGCCGGCAGGAGCGCAAGCTGTTCACCCATCTGACGGGTCGGCGCGCCAGCACGCTGCACCACCTGCTCAGCGAGAACGGCTTCCGCCGCAGCCAGAACCTGATCTATCGCCCGGCCTGTGAAGGCTGCAATGCCTGCCAATCGGTCCGCATAGTTGCTGACGAGTTTGCTGCGTCCAAGCGCTTCCGCCGCGTGCTGCGCAACAATGAGGACATCAGCGTCGAGGTCCGTCCCACCGCAGCGACCTCTGAACAGTATGAGCTGTTCAAGCGCTATGTCGATTCGCGCCACGCCGGTGGCGGCATGACGCAGATGAGCATGGTGGACTATGAATATATGGTCGAGGACACCCCGGTGCAGTCGGTGCTGGTGGAATACCGCCTGCATAGCCACCCCGGCCAGCCGCTGATCGCCGTTGCGCTGACCGATGTCATGCAGGATGGCCTCTCGATGGTCTATTCCTTCTACGATCCCGATCTGGCCCATCGAAGCCTGGGCACCTATCTGATCCTCGATCACATCGATCAGGTCCGCTCGGCCGGCTTGAGCTACGTCTATCTGGGCTATTGGGTGAAAGAATCGCCCAAAATGGCCTACAAGGCGCAATTCACGCCGCTCCAGGTGCAGCGAGGCCCCCTGGGCTGGTGCGCGCTGGACTGAGCCGACGCCATCATTGCGCCTTAAGACTCCGCGACAGCGTCAGGCCAACACTTGACCGGATTGCCCATGCCTGCCCTCTACCGAACCATCCGTATCGGCCTGGTCCTGGGGGCTTTGGCCACAGCGACCCTGGCCATCGCAGCGCTGTTCGGCTTTGCCGTCGCCCCGTTCGACCTGCTCAACCATGCCCAGATCCTGCTGTTTCCCGGCACGCTGGTGGCCCTGCTCATCGTGGCGCTGGCGCTGCGCGGGCAGCGGCGCAGCGTTGCCATGATCTATGTGTTCATGGGCATGGCGTCGTCAGCCAATGTGATGGTGCCCGACCTTCTGGCGGCTTTCCGCCACCGCCCGGCCGCCCCCGCCACCGGCAGCATCACCATGATGACGCACAATGTGTTCGGCATGAACTACAGCCTGGCGCAGGTCAGCGCAGCCATTGCCGCAGAAAACCCTGACA
>JAHJOS010000143.1 GCA_018820005.1 Alphaproteobacteria bacterium
AAGCCGGGTGAGGGGTTGGTGCCGCAAACGCCTTTTCTCGTGCTGACTCAGACCCACTCTTAGCAAACCGACCAGGTACCGCCGCCCCCATGCTTGACATCTTGCCCCAATGGCTCCGCGACGGCCTCGGCGACGATGTCGCCTTCTGGCTGGGCTACCTGACCAATGGGAAGCACTTGGCATTTTATGCCAGTTTCCAGTTCACCATCTTCGCGGCTGTTTTTGGCGGCCTGCTCGCGGTGATGTTCGGACTGCTCGGCGCCACGGCCAAGAACGCCAGTTTCCTGCCGGCCCGCCTGGTCGGCAATATCTATGCCTCTATCGTGCGAGGCGTACCCGATGTGTTGTTTTTCCTGTTCATCCCACTTGCCTTCGAGCAGAGCGTTGAATGGGTGATTGCCAGCCAGGTCTGCACACCTCAAACCCTGGCAGCGCAGTCGGCAGCATGGCCCCCCTGCAAGGAAGCCAACTGGCTCCTGACCACGCCTGAATATCTCATCCTGGCCAGCGTCTCACTCGGCATCATCTACGGCGCCTTCGCCACCAACGTCATCCATGGCGCGCTGCGTGCGGTGCCCAAGGGCCAGCTCGAGGCCGCCCGGGCCTATGGCATGTCAGCCCGCCAGGTCATGTGGCGCATACATATCCGCCAGATGTGGGTCTATGCCCTACCGGGCCTGTCCAATGTCTGGATGCTGATCATCAAGGCCACCTCGCTGCTCTCCCTGCTGCAGATAGCCGATATCGTGCTGTGGGCAGATCGCCTCGGCGCCCCCAATTTCCTCAAGGCCGTTGGCCTCGTGCACGACGACTGGCGCTGGCGCTACTATCTTGTGCTGTTTGTCTTCTACATCCTGGTGACCCTGGTCTCCGAACGCGCATTTGATGCGCTGATGCGCCGGGCCGGCCGTGGCATTCTCGACGAGGGCCGCCGCTGATGGACACTTTCTTGAACGAACTTGCCGCCTTCGCGCCGGCCGTCCTCTTCAATATCTATTTTGCGGCTGCGGCGATCCCGATCGGCTTCGTCTTTGCCGTGGTGCTGGCGCTGGGCAAAGGCTCGCCCAATCCGCTGATCTCGCGTTTGTCGCGCCTCTATATCTACGCCTTCCGCGGCTCGCCCTTGTTCATCCAGTTTTTCATGTTCTATTCGCTGGCGCTTTCGCTCAATATCAGCCTGTGGAAACCCTGGGGCGTCTCGGGCTGGGTGCTGCACCCGCTGTTCATCGGCCCGCTGGTCTTGATTCTCAATACCGCTGCCTATACGGCCGAGATCTTCTACGGCGCCCTGCGCGCCGTGCCGCGCGGCGAGACCGAGGCGGCACGCGCCTATGGCATGGGCCGCTGGCAGCAGTTCCGCTCGGTCACCTGGCCCAATATGATCCGCCTGTCCTGGCCCGCCTACACCAATGAAGTGGTGTTCCTGTTCCATGCCACTGCCATCGTCTACCTGGCCTTGCCGGTGATCGATCTGCAGATGGATTTGATGGCCACCGCCAAATCCCGCTTCGAAAAGGACTACAATGCCTTCCTGCACTTCTCTGTGGCGGCGCTCTATTTCCTGGTCGTCTCGCTGGTGGTGTTCTTCCTGTTCGGACTGGTCTATCAGCGTCTGATGCGGCACATGCCGGCGCCTGCCCGCATGCGTTTTGCCCCCAAGTGGATCAGGTAGCCCCACAATGAAGATCATTGCCGATTTATGCGTTGTGCCTATGGGCGTTGGCCCGTCCGTATCGAGTTACATACGGGACGTCCGCGACATCATCGAGCGGTCGGGCCTGACCCATGTCATGCATGCCAATGGCACCAATATCGAAGGCGAGATGAGTGCGGTCACCGCCGTCGTCGAGGCCTGCTGCGCCCACCTCAACCAGCGCGGGGTCGAGCGGGTCTTCTGCACCCTGGTGTTCTCCACCCGAACTGACAAGCCCCAGACCATGGCCGACAAGCTCGCCAGCGTTTCCCAATAGAGGCCACCATGACCTTCCAGCAGCACCAGACGGTGATCCCGGGCGATGCCCCGGGCGCAACCACAGTGCTCTACAGCTACACCATGGGCCCGCAAGATGCCCCAACCCGCGTGCACCTGCAGGCAGCCCTGCATGCCGATGAGCAGCCGGGCACCATGGCCCTGCATCACCTGCTGCCCCTGCTGCGCGCAGCTGATGCGTCCGGCCAGCTGCGGACACACATCACCGGCTTCCCCTCGGTCAATCCGCTGGGCCTGGCCACCACCAGCCTGCGCCACCACATCGGGCGCTACGACACCCAGACCGGGGTCAACTACAACCGCCGCTGGCCCGACCTCTATCCCCATATCGCCCCTGCCCTGCGCGGCAAGCTCGGCCCCGATGGCCGCGCCAATGTCCTGGCCATTCGCGCCGCCGTGCTGGCCTGGATCGACAGTCAGTCTCCCGTGACAGCCATTCAGCGGCTGCGCCTCCATGTCCTGCGCTCGGCCGCCGCCGCCGATATCGTGCTTGATCTTCATTGTGATGATGACAGCCTCAAGCACATCTTCACCTCCCCCGAACTGATGCCTGGCCTGCAGGATCTGGCCGATTGGATGGGCGTGGCAGCCACCCTCACCGCCGAAGACAGCGGTGGCGGCTCCTTTGATGAAGTGCTGCCCACGCTCTATCGCAAGGCGCGACTGGCGCATCCGGACCACCCCATTGCCCTGGGCACAGAAACCGCCACGCTTGAATATCGCGGCCGCGCTGACAGCTTTGATCGCTTGGGGCAGGCCGATGCCGCCGGTCTTTTTGGTTTTCTTGCCGGTCGCGGCCTCATTGCAGCCGAGCCGGGCACGCGCCCTTCAGCAGCGCCCGCGCCTACTCCCTTCGAAGCCACCGAAGTGCTACGTGTCGATGCGCCCGGCCTTCTGGCCTACCGCGTCGAACTGGGCGAGCAGGTCACATCCGGCCAGCCCATCGCCGACCTGATCGCCATGGACGGCCCCGAGGCATTTCTGGAGCGCCGACCTATCGTTGCCGGCACCGATGGCATCGTGCTGTCGCGAGTGTCGGGAAAATATGTGCGCCGGGGCGATAGCATCGCCAAGATCGTGGGCACCACCATCCTGCCAACGCGTGCCGGTGCCTATCTGCTGGAAGACTAGCTGACCAGCCGGCCCAGCTGGCGTTCCGCCTCAGCCTTCACCTCAGCGGCCCTGCCGGGCACGTTCTTGAGCAGGTAAAGCGGCAGATCGATGCTGTCGAGCGGACGCGAGAAAAAGAAGCCCTGCAACTGGTTACACGCGATGGCGGCCAGGAAGTCGGCCTGCTCTCTGGTTTCGACGCCCTCCGCCGTGATCTTGAGTTTGAGCGTCTTGCCCAGCGACGCAATGGCCTTGAGGATGTCGCGCGACACCTCATTATCGCTAGACGCATGCACGAAGGAGCGGTCGATCTTGATCTTGTCGAACGAGAACTTCTGCAGATAGCTCAGGCTGGAATAGCCAGTGCCGAAGTCATCCATGGCGATGCTGACACCCAGCGCACGGATTTCGTCGAGCTTGAGCACAACCTGTTCGGGGTGCTCCATCAATAGGCCCTCGGTGATCTCGATCTCGAGCCGCTCTGGCGCCAGCCCCGAAATGGCCAATGCCTTCCGCACGATCAGGGAAATGTCTGACTGCCGGAAGTGCTTGGCCGACAGGTTGACAGCGACACTCAGATGCTCTGGCCAGCTCACAGCGGCCTTGCAGGCCTCCACAATGGTCCAATCGCCGATATCAACGATCAGGTTGGAGTGCTCGGCGATCGGAATGAACTCGGCAGGTGGCACCAGGCCGCGGATCGGATGGTTCCAGCGGATCAGCGCTTCAAAGCCCACCGGCTTTTCATCCACAGCCGACACCAGCGGCTGGTAGTAAAGCACCAGCTCATTGTTCGAAATGGCGTCGCGCAGTTCCATCTCCAGCAAGCGACGTTCCCGCGCTTCTGAATCCATCTCGCTTTCGAACAGGCGATACACCGACCGCCCATCGGCCTTGGCACGATAGAGGGCCAGATCGGCATTGCGCAGGATCTGGTCGGGCCGCGTGCCATTGAGAGGCGCCATCGCAATGCCAACGCTGACACCAATCACGACCTGTTCGTCGTCAATGCTGTAGGGTTCCTTGATGGTCGCGATCACCCGTTCCGCCAGCGCGGTAACATCATGTTCCTCGCACTCGCTGGGCAGGATCAACGCAAATTCGTCACCCCCCAGTCGGGCAGCCAGATCTGTGTCCCGCATCACTTCGCCAAGGCGCTTGGCCACCTGCACCAGCAACCTGTCGCCCGCCATATGGCCGCGGCTGTCATTGACCGATTTGAAGTGGTCCAGATCCAGAAACATCACCGCGAAAGGTGTTCCGTACCGCTCCAGCCGCGCCACGCAGCTGTTGAGGTGTTCGGTAAATTTGGTCCGGTTAAGCAAACCCGTCATGGAATCGTGGTGAGCCAGCATGGTGATCCGCCGCTCCGCCATTTTTCGCTCGGTAATATCGGACCCTGTCCCGATATAACCCAGATAATTGCCTTCCACGTCAAATGCCGGCTTGCCGGTCAGGCTCCACCAGCACTCTTTGCCGTCTGCAAGCACGAGCAGATTGACGTCCTGAAATGTCTGGCGCGCAACGATATCGCGCTCCAGATGCGTGAACATCGGGTCGCCAGGCGGCGTCAGGCAGCGCAGAAAGTGCACAAAGTCGGCGCCCATCAGCGCCTCTTCGGGAACGCCGGTGGCCGCCGTGAAACCCGCCGAGGCGCGGTTGATCACCCCGTCCGCGTCGGTCCCCCAGATCCAGTCCGATATGCTCTGTTCAAATTCGCGCAGCAATAAGCCGATGATCTCGCCTTTTTCTTCGACCAGCGTCTCGGACGCGCGATGGGCGACAAAAGCCGCCGCGTGGTAAAAGCTGACCGTTACCAGAATGAACATGAACAACAGAAGCAGTGCGCCCTGAGCCCAGAAGTCGGGCGAGGTGTCAAAGGCCGCCACCAGGCCCAGTGCGCCATCAATCAGCGGGATGACGAACGCGGTCAGCGCCTGCGGATAGTTCACCAGTGCCATCATCGCCACGCAGGCGAGGCCGCCAGCGCCGATGACGGCCACCCCGCGTGCGGCCGGGCTCTGGGCTATGGGGAGCATGTTGAACGCCACCACCCAGGCAACGCCAAGCAGGAACGCATAGAGGACGGTTCGACCACCGGATTTGTTGGGCACCTGCGCGGCAGGTGTCCTGATATGGACGAATGCCAGGTAAACCGAATGAAGCTGCACGATCAGGATCAGCGCGATCGTCAGCGCAAGGTACCAGAAGCGCGGCGTTCCCCAACTCATCATAAGGAAGACAATGGAGACTGCCACTGATGCGGCCAGCATGGCTGGCGTCATCTCGGCAACGGAACGCAATTGTTGATGCAACAGATTCTGGCGGACAACGGGTGACAGTCCCTCCGCGCCAATGGCACGGTCGACGAAACGGTTCACCAGAGAAAATAGGCCAATGCCCGGGATGCGGCTCATACCGCATCTATGCTGGATACCGCTTAATTTTACGTTTGTTTGTTGTTGTTCAATGCTCTGCTGGCCACAGGGCAACTTTCTATTAATCTTGTTGTAAACTGATCCGGTGCACCAAAAATAAACTCTAGTCCTTAAGCGGGCTTTCAATGACCTCCCGTAAATATCGCCGGGAAGGACCAGAAAGGTCCACCTGGAGAGCGTTGATGAGTTCAGATTTTAAGCCCGTGCCCGAAGCAGCATTGACTGGAAGCCTCCGCGACTTCCGCGCTCCCGAGGGGCCTGATCTGATGGAACGCATCGGCGGCTTCTATGAATGGCAGAATCTGCGCCGCGAGAACCAGCTCTGGCCCTATGCCCGTTCCACCAAGTCCGCCCCCACAGCCCACTGCAACGCGCTCAGCGATACCGGCGAAAGCTTCTCGGGCATCAATTTTGGCAGCCAGGACTATCTGAGCCTGTCGTCGCACCCAGCCCTTAAGGCCGCAGCTATTCAGGCCATCGAGGAATATGGCGTGCACAGCGCCGGCTCGGCCGCGCTGCTGGGCAACACCGCCAATTCGCTGCTGCTCGAGCAGGGCCTGTCTGAGTTCCTGGGCGGCCGTGAAGTTGTGCTCTATCCAACAGGCTGGGCTGCCGGCTACGGTTCGGTCCAAGGCTTCGTGCGCGCCAATGACCATGTTGTCATGGATATTCTGGCCCACTCCTGCCTGCAGGAAGGTGCCAAGGCCGCCACGCAAAACATCCACTATCATGGCCATCTCAATCTCGATGCGCTGGCCCGCAAGCTTGAGCGCATCCGCAGCAACGATACCGAAAACGGCATCATGGTCGTGACTGAGAGCCTGTTCTCGATGCACTCCGACACACCGGACCTGGGCGCGATGCGCGCGCTGTGCGACGAGTTCGGCGCGACGCTTCTGGTCGACTGCGCCCATGATCTGGGCTCGATCGGCGAAGATGGCCTCGGCCACCTCGGCCTGCAGAACATGATGGACGCCGCCGATATCATCATTGGCAGCTTTTCCAAGACCTTCGGCTCAAATGGCGGCTTCATCGCCGTCAAGACCAAGGCTGCGGCCGAGTACCTCAAGTACTACAGCGCCACCCATACCTTCTCGAATGCGCTCTCGCCCGTTCAGGCGGCCACCGTGCTGGCCGCGCTCAACATCGTGCGTTCAGAAGAAGGTCGTACGCTGCGCCGCAAGCTGATGGACAATATCCTCTACCTGCGTGCGCAAATGGCCAAGGCGGGTCTTGAAACACTCGGCGATCCCTCGCCAATCGTTCCTGTTCGTCTCGGTCTCGAGGGTGTCGGCCGCTTTGCGTCGCGCAACCTGATGGCTCTGGGCGGCATCGCCAATCTGGTGGAATACCCCGCAGTGCCGCAAGGCGGCGCCCGCTTCCGCTTTCAGGTCATGTCCTCCCACACGCGCGCCGATATCGATCAGGTCGTGGCAGTGCTGACCAAAGCCATGCACAGTGCCGATCTGGAGTATCGCCTGGGCCACGAAGGTTCGACAGAAGGCAATGGGGCATCCATGGTCAACGCCACTGCGGCGGCCTGACGGAGAGAAAAATGGGTCAGGCCCTCAAACTTCTCGCTGTCGACGATGATGCGCCGTCAGCGGAACTGATCGTCCGGGTTGCTGAACGCTGCGGCTACGAGGGGTTCGCAACCTCGGACCCGCGAGGCTTCATCAACCTCGTGGCGGCGTTGCGGCCAGATGTCATCACCGTCGATATCACCATGCCCCATATCGATGCGATCGAACTGTTCGGACTACTGGCGCAACAGCACTATGCTGGCGAGATCGTCATCATCAGTGGCCGCGACGAACAGACCCTGTTGATCGCGCAGCGCGCCGCCGAAGCCCTTGGTTTGCGCCAACCCTCCGTGCAGCAGAAGCCTGTTGATTTCGCCTTTCTGCGCAAGACGCTCAACGCCAATAGGCTCGCCAGGGCCAGCTAAACCCTGGCACATTGCCCAAATGCAAAGCCCCCGCCAGTTACGGCGGGGGCTTTTTTCTTATGTCTGGTGGCGCGGCACCTAGACCATCGCGGCCGATGGCGTCTTGGGTCCAAGCACCGCCTGCATCTTGGACAGCAGCCGGGGCAGATCCACCGGCTTGGTGTCAAAGTCGATGCAGCCGGCGGCCATGGCATTGGCCCGGTCCGATTCGAAGGCGCTGGCGGTCAGGGCAATAATGGGCAGCGCTGCCGTTTCCGGATCGGCATGAATCCGACGTGTCGCTTCGCAACCATCCATTTCGCCCAACCCGATATCCATCAGGATCACATCGGGCATCAATGCCTTGGCCGCGGCAATGCCCTTGGGGCCATCTTCGGCAAAGCGGATCGAAAACCCGCGCCGCTCCAGCCGACGTCCCAGCACATCACGGTTGATCGGATTGTCTTCCACTATCAGCACAAGTGTCATTGCATAAATCCCATTCTAGAGCCCGACGGCCTTGGCACGTCCACGGGTGGCCTTGAGCGCCGCCAGAGCCGCCTTGAGTTTGGATCCGTCGAGCGGCTTCATCAGCACACCCTCTGCGCCAGCTGCCAGGGCCTTGCTGCGCTCGGACAGGATTGAAATCATGAATACCGGAATGCCGGCGGTAACCGGATCGCCCTTGAGCGCGGCCAGCACATCCCAGCCGTCAAACCCGGGCATCAATATGTCTAGAAAGATCGCCGATGGCTTGACCGTGCGCGCGATCTGAAGCGCCGACTGCGGCGCATCGGTGCAGATTGGCGTGTAGTTCTCTTTCTTGATCAGCCGCTCGGCCAGTTCGAGGAAGTTGCGGTCATCGTCCACCACCAGCAGGCGCTCCTGCTTGTCATGGTTCGTCACATGGCCGCCCAGGGCAGCAAAACCAGCCTTCCGGCGGCCGACGTCGTCTTCGCCCTCTTCTAGGAAGGCATCATCTTCATGGGCCCGGCGCCGCACCACATTGGCAGCGGGCTCCAGCTTGGTTGGTTCGTTCTGCACCGGTAACCGAATGCTGAAGCGGCTACCCTTGCCCAGTTCGCTGCTGACCGCGATCTCGCCACCCATCAGGCGGCAGAGGTTCTGGCTTAGTGACAGGCCAAGGCCGGTACCGCCATAAACGGCAGCAATCTTGGAACTCGCCTGCGTAAAATTGGAGAACAGAGCACGCTGCTGTTCCTTGGATATGCCGATGCCCGTATCCTGCACGGCCACTTCGATCCAGTTGCCATCGCGCCTGGCGCTTACCGTGATGCTGCCATTCTGGGTGAACTTGGTGGCGTTTGAGAGCAGGTTGAAGATGGTCTGGCGCAACTTGGTGGCATCAAGCCGCACCGTGCCGATCTCGCCATGCCGCTCCAGTACAAGGGTGTTGGTGTTTTTGGCCGCCAGTGGCCGCCCCGTGGCCTCCACCTCATCGAGCAGCTTGTCCATGTCGACGCTCTCGACATGCAGGGTCATCTTGCCCGCCTCGATCTTGGAAATGTCGAGAATGTCGTTGACCATCGCCAGCAGGTGCTTGCCCGCCGCGCTGATTTTCTGCAGGTCTGCAATTTGTTCGCCGCGCCCATCAAGCTCGGCATCTTCGAGCAGAATTTCGGAATACCCCAGCACAGCATTGAGCGGCGTGCGCAACTCGTGGCTCATCTTGGCCAGGAATTCCGATTTTGCACCGTTGGCGCGCTCAGCCTCGTTCTTGGCATTGGTCAGCGCCTTGAGCGTATCCTGATGCCGCTCTATCTCCTTGATCAGCTCCGATTGGCTGTCCACCACATTGGAGTAATACGCCGCCATCATGAACACATAGATATTGGCGCCCAGTGCCGACAGCAGCCCGGCAACCACCATGTCACTGACAGGGATATTCACGGGGAAACTGGTGAACAGGAATAGCCCGTAAAGCGCCGCGAGGCCGCCGGTGATCAGGCTGATCACGAACACACGCGCGGTCCAGGTCGAGCCCAGATACATGAAGGCCAGCAGCGGGATCAGCACCAGCCACACCAGGAATGGCGAGCTCGTACCGCCGTAATTATAGGTTCCCCACAGCACGGTGAAAGTCAGGTTCACCACCGACGCCATCGCCAGCGGCGTATAGGCCCGTGGAAACAGCTTCACCAGACCAAGGAAAGGCCAGAAGCCATAGATCGACGCTGCCAGGATCGCCACATGCGGCCAGGGCTGCGGATCGGCGAACCACAGGAACAGCGGGATGGGCGAGGCGATAATCGGCCCGAAGAGATGGCTGATGATGAACATCTGCACCCGCTTGCGCGTGTGCAGATCTGCGGCCATGTTCTCCGGAATGAACCAGTTCACGACCGTCTGGAAGCTTGACGGAATATCCAAGACGATGCCTCGCACGATCTGATCGTGCGAGAGTGACTGGAACCCTTTGAAAAGTAGTAAATTTGGGGCCCCGAGCCCCATCTATGCCGCTCTTGGCCTATCTACAGCCCCAGATTGGCGTGTTCGAAGGCAGCCATCACACCCCGCAGCTCCGCAAGTCCCTTCATGCGACCGATTGTGGGGTATCCCGGCTGGGAGCGTCGCCCCAGGTCATCGAGGATATCCTGCCCATGGTCGGGGCGCATGGGAATGGTGTGGTCGCTTCGCCCAGCGGCCTTGCGTTTTTTCTCTTCGCGCACGATCGCTGCGATCAGCGCCACCATGTCGGTGTCGCCAGCCAGATGCTCGGCCTCATAGAACGAGCCGACAATATCGTCATTGTCGCGCTTGACGTTGCGCAGATGCAGGAAATGCACCTTGTCGCCCAGCCGCTCCATCATGCCGGGCAGATCATTATCCGGCCGCGCGCCCAGCGAGCCCGAGCACAAGGTCATGCCGTTGGCAGGGCTATCGACTGCCTCCATGATGTAGCGATAGTCGGCCTCGGTCGACATCACCCGTGGCAGCCCCAGTAGCGCGAACGGCGGATCATCAGGGTGGCAGCACAGCCGCAGCCCCAGATCCTCGGCCATAGGCACCACTGCATCTAGGAAATCCACGAAATTGGCGCGCAGCCGATCGCGGCTGATCCCGTCATATTCGGCCAGATGACCGCGCACATCGTCCAGCGTCATGGATTCGGTCGACCCCGGCAGGCCCATCGTTACATTGCGCGCCAGCGCTTTGCGGGCCGCCTCGTCCATGTCGCCAAAGCGGCGGGCAGCCTCGTCGGCGATGGCATTGGTATAATCAGCCGCCGCACCGGGACGTTCGAGAATGTTGATGTCAAAGGCGGCAAAATCGTTGATATCGAACCGCATGCACGAGCCGCCATTGGGCACGTTCCAGCGCAGATCAGTCCGCGTCCAGTCCAGCACTGGCATGAAATTGTAGCAGATCACCTCAATGCCACTGTCGGCCAGATGCCGCATCGAGATCTTGTAGTTCTCGATATGCTCGCGCCAGGCGTTCTTCTGCTTCTTGATATCCTCGGTCACGGGCAGGCTTTCCACCACGTCCCAGGTCAGGCCCGATGGCGTGCCATCCTTGCGCGTACCGATCTCGGCGTGGCGCTTGGCGATCTCTTCAGGCGACCAGACCACGCCATTGGGCACATGGTGCAGCGCACTCACGACCCCTGCCGCGCCGACCTGTGTGATGTCGTCGATGCTGCACAGGTCTTTGGGTCCGAACCAACGCCAGGTCTGTCGCAATTGAACGCTCCGTATTCTTGTATGGTAGTGCCATGCCATATCGTTGGCTGGCGGAAAAGCCCATTTGTGCGTCGCAGCACAATGCCGGTCAGCGCAGGTCCTTGTCGTAGACAAAGCGCGGCATCTCCCACTTGAGCAATATGGCGGTGACCCGCAGGCTGAAGCCCACAGCCATCGCCCCTGCAATCACCAGGTCATGCGGCCAGCCCCAGGTCAGCCCGACCAGATAGAGCGTCCCCGTCACCGCCGATACAGTGGCGTAAAGCTCCCCGCTGAACACCAGCGGCACGTCATTGCACAACACGTCGCGTAGGATGCCGCCGACAATGCCGGTGATCATCCCAGCCACAACGACGATAATGGGCTGTTGCCCCATTTCGAGCGCCACATTGCAGCCGATGATCGAAAACACCACCAGCCCCAGCGCATCAAGCAGCAGGAACGGCCAGCGCAGGCGGTGCACCACCCGCGCGATCACGATGGTAAATATCGCCGCACTGCACGCCAGCAGAAGCAGCCAGGGATTGGCCACCCAGCTCAGCGGATAATGCCCCAGAATGATGTCACGCGCCGATCCGCCGCCCAGTGCCGTCACGCAGGCCAGCACGCAGACGCCGAACCAATCCATGCGCCGCCGCCCCGCCGCCAGCGCCGCCGTCATCGCCTCCACCGTCACGGCGATATAGAAAATCACGCTCAGCATGCCTGTCCTCTCGGGTCAAAACCGGGTTGCGCAGTCCAAGCTATAGATCAAACTGACGCCGTCCACCTCTTGGAGTTCCCCTTGCGCCAGCCCCACACTGTCAGAGCCCTCGAAACCCTGGGCCGCGTGCGTCTCTCCGACAGCTTCTTCATGCGCGATTTCCTCTTTTCCGAGATCGCCGCTATCGCCGGGTTGCCCAATATCCCCGAGGATCCCGACTTCGCTATCGCCGCAGGCACGGCCCTGTGCCAACACCTGCTCGAGCCGCTGCAGGCCCGCTTTGGGCGCCTGTCGATCCGCTCTGCCTACCGCTCTCCTGCCGTCAACGCCTTTGGCAACGCCAATGGCCTCAACTGCGCCAGCAACGAGGCCAATTACGCTGGCCACATCTGGGATCGGCGCGATGCCCAGGGCCGCATGGGCGCCACCGCCTGCATCATCGTCAACCGCTTCATTCCCTATTACGAACGCACCGGCGATTGGGAGGCCATGGCCTGGTGGGTGCACGATCACCTGCCCTATCACCACATGCAGTTCTTTCCGCGCTATGCCGCCTTCAACCTGCAATGGCGGCAGGACCCGGTACGGGCGATCTACAGCTATGTCCCACCCCGTCGCGGCATTCTCACCGATCCGGCCAAGCCCAACTGGTCTGGACGACATGACACAGCTTACGCCGCCATGCTGTCGGAATGCGGGGCCTAGACCGGAAGGATTTCGAGTCAGGCCGAGGCGAAAATGGTGGGCATCGAGAACCGGCCTCACCTGAAAGACAACGGTCTACACGAAATCCTGCCGCATGGGCGTGAACACATCCACCAGCCGCCCGGCCTCCAGCGCCACCACGCCATGCACGACCCCGCCGGGCACGATGAAGCTGCCACCGGTTCCCACGATCTGGGTCATGCCACCGATGCTCACTTCAAAACGCCCCTCGGCCACATAGCTCACCTGGATATGCGGGTGGCTGTGCAGCGCGCCAACCCCGCCCTTGTCGAAGCCGAACTCCACCTGCATCAACTCGGGCGTATGGATCAAGACCCGCCGCCGATTGCCCGGCGCCACGTCCACCCATGGCGCGGCCTCTGCCTGCGCAAAGAATTTCTGGTCGCTCATCTTTTCCCCTCGCCAGCCAGCCGCCATCCACCGCAATGGTGGCGCCGTGCATGTAGTTGGATGCGCGCGACAG
>JAHJOS010000144.1 GCA_018820005.1 Alphaproteobacteria bacterium
CCCCAGACCATCGACATGGACATGGAGGAAAGTATCGGAGCCGAGTTGCTCTGCCACACCGACCTTGCCTTTCCAGGTTCCGGCCATCGGGGCGGTGGCAAGCTTGAAGTGCTCTGGGCGCACGCCAATGGAATGTGCGTTGTATTTAGCGGCCTCTGGCCCGTCGACGAAGTTCATTTTCGGCGAGCCGATGAAGCCTGCAACGAAGCGGTTGGCGGGCTTCTTGTAGAGGTCGAGCGGGCTGCCGAACTGCTCCACATTGCCGGCATTGAGCACCACGATACGGTCGGCCATGGTCATGGCCTCGACCTGGTCGTGGGTGACGTAAATCATGGTTGTCTTGAGCTGCTGGTGCAGTTCGGTGATCTCAAGGCGCATGTTGACGCGCAGGGCGGCGTCGAGATTGGACAGCGGTTCGTCAAACAGGAAGGCCTTGGGCTCGCGCACAATCGCCCGGCCGATGGCGACGCGTTGGCGCTGGCCACCCGAGAGGGCGCGCGGGCGCCGGTCGAGATAGGATGAGAGGTTGAGCGTGCGGGCGGCATATTCGACCTTCTGGTCGATGACTTCCTTTGGCGCATTAGCCATTTTGAGCGGGAAGGCGATGTTGTCGCGCACGGTCATGTGCGGATAGAGCGCATAGGACTGGAACACCATGGCGAGGCCGCGCCGTGCGGGAGGCGCCTTGGTCATATCGACGCCATCAAGCAGGATGGTGCCCGAGGTGGTGTCTTCTAGCCCGGCGATCAGGCGCAGCAGGGTGGACTTGCCGCAACCCGAGGGGCCGACGAAGACGACAAACTCGCCCTCTTTGATGTCCAGCGAGATATCGGGAATGATCTGGACTTCACCAAAGGACTTCTTGACGTTCTTGAGGGAGATAGAGCCCATTTTCTAGTCCTTACTTTACAGCGCCGAAGGTGAGACCGCGGACGAGTTGTTTCTGGCTGAACCAGCCCATGAGCAGGATCGGCGCGATGGCCAGCAGAGAGGCGGCCGAGAGCTTGGCGAGGAACAGGCCCTGTGGGCTTGAGAACGAAGAGATGAAGGCCGTCAGTGTGCCGGCTTTGCCCGAGGTCAGCGTGATGGTCCAGAAGGCTTCGTTCCAGGCGAGAATGACATTGAGCAGGAGCGTTGAGGCAATGCCGGGCACAGCCATGGGAACCAGAACGTGGACGATTTCGTTCCAGAGTTCGGCGCCATCCATGCGGGCGGCCTCAAGGATGTCGACCGGGATTTCCTTGAAATAGGTGTAGAGCATCCAGATGATGATGGGCAGGTTGATCAGCGTCATGATCAGGGTAAGCCCATGCAGCGTGTCGAGCATGCGTAGGTCGCGGAAAATCAGGTAGATCGGGATCAGCACACCGACAGCGGGCATCATCTTGGTGGAGAGCATCCACATCAGCACATCCTTGGTGCGCTTGGTTGGCGCAAAGGCCATGGCCCAGGCAGCAGGCACGCCAATGACCAGTCCGAGCAGTGTCGAGCCTACCGAGACGATGATCGAATTGAAGGCATGCTTGAAATAGTCCGAGCGATCCTGCACGGCGCCGAAATTTTCGAGCGTAAAGTTCTGCGGCAAGAACGTGGGACTTGAGGCAATGGCCTCGGCCTCTGTCTTGAAGGCGGTCAGGATGGTCCACAGGATGGGCGCGAACAGCAGCAGGGCGATGGCCCAGGCGAGGGCGGTGAAACCGATACGGGTCTGAATGGATGCGGCACGGGCCATGGTCGATCTCCCTTACGCGTCTAGGTTCTTGCCGACCGCGCGCATCAGGAAGATGGCAACGATATTGGCGATGACGACGGCAACCACACCACCGGCCGAGCCAGCGCCGATGTCGTTACTCAAAATGCCGGTACGGAACACCAGGAAGGCGATGTTGGTGGAGGCATAGCCGGGGCCGCCGCCGGTGGTGACGCGGATTTCGGCGAAGATGCCGAGCAGGAAGATGGTCTGGATCAGGATCACAATCGTTGATCGCCCGGGCCATGTGCGGCATGATGATGTAGTAGAAGCGGTTTAGCGCATTGGCGCCATCCATCTCGGCGGCTTCGCGCTGCTCTTCGGAAAGCGATTGCAGGGCCGTGAGCAGGATCAGCGTAGCGAATGGCAGCCATTGCCAGGCGACGATGACGATGACGGAAAACAGCGGGTACTGGTTGAACCAGTCGATGGGCTGCAGACCGAAGAATTTCCACAGATGCGCCAGCATGCCGTAGCCGGGATGCATGAAGCCGTTTTTCCAGATCAGTGCGGCGACTGGCGGCATAACGAAAAAGGGCGAAATCACGATGATGCGCAGCAGACCCTGGCCCCAGACGGGCTGGTCGAGCAGCAGCGCCAGCAAGGTGCCACCGATGATGGTGATGAGCAACACGCCGCCCACCAGGATCAGCGTATTGAGCAGCGACTGGATGAAGCTGGGGTCGCCTATGACGTAGACATAGTTCGCCCAGCCGGCGAAGCCGGTCATCATCGGATTGATCAGGCTATAGTTCTGGAAGCTGAACCACAGGGTCATCACCAGCGGGACGATCATCCAGATCAGCAGCACGATGACAGCGGGGGCCATCATGATGCGCGAGAGCGTGCGGGTCTGTGCGGTGGCCATTTGGCTGCTCCAGCGAAAGTTTATGCCGGGAGCAAACAGCCTCCCTGCCCGATGACAGCACGTGCCCCAGCTCGTGCTCTGTCTTGCTACCCGCACCAAGGCGCGGGCAGGGATGGGAGCATGGGCCCCCATCTCCAGGTTCGTGAGTTGAGCCGTCCGATCGCCCGAGGGGACCTTTGACCGGACGGCTCAGCTTCGGGAGGAGCCTATTTGATGTAGCCGGCGCGGGTCATATCGCGGGTGGTGGCGTCCTGGGCCTGAGCGAGGGCGTCGTCCGCAGACATCTGACCGGCCAAGGCAGCGGAGAATAGCTGGCCCACATTGGTGGCGATGCCGGCGAACTCAGGAATGGCCACGAACTGCACGCCGGTATAGGGCACTGGCTTGACAGTCGGCTTGGTCGGATCGGCCGAGTTGATGGAGTCCAGCGTCATCTTGGCGAAGGGCGCAGCAGCCTGGTAGTCGGCGTTTTCATAGAGCGAGGTGCGCGTGCCCGGGGGAACGTTGGCCCAGCCTTCCTTGGCTGCAACAGTAGCCAGATAGTCCTTGTTGGTTGCCCAGTTGATGAACTTCTCGGCAGCTTCGGCGTTCTGGCTGCTCTTGGGGATCGCCAGCGACCAAGCCCAGAGCCAGTTGCCGCGCTTGCCCAGGCCATTATCGGGTGCCAGGGCAAAGCCGACCTTGTCGGCGACGGTTGAGTCCGTGGGGTTGGTGACAAAGGATGCTGCCACGGTGGCGTCGATCCACATGCCGCACTTGCCCTGTTGGAACAGCGTCAGGTTTTCGTTGAAACCGTTGTTTGCTGCACCGGCGGGGCCGGATTCGTTCATCATGCCAAGGTAGAAGTCGATCGTCTCTTTCCACTCGGG
>JAHJOS010000145.1 GCA_018820005.1 Alphaproteobacteria bacterium
CGGCACTTCGGACACCGGCGCGCTCAGAACGAAAACTCGGAAAACCGCGCGCCCTGGCTGTCATAGGTCAGCACCCGCCCGATCAGCGGCGTGCCAATGCCGGTGATCAGCTTGATCGCCTCCATGGCCATCAGCGCCCCGATCACCCCGGTCAGCGGCCCCAGAATGCCTGTCGCCTCGCAGCTGGGCAGGTCATCGTCGTCGGCGCTGGCCGGGTAAAGCGCATCAAAGTCCGGCCCACCCGGCGCAAATACGCTCACCTGCCCGTCAAACATCGATACCGCGCCCGAAACCAGCGGTATCCTGGCAGTGGCTGCCGCAGCCGCAACGGCCCGGCGCGTTACCAGATTATCCGTTCCATCGAGCACCACATCATAGTCGGCCAAAATCTCGGCCGCATTGGCTGCCGTCAATTGAGGGTGCAACTGAACCGCCACATGCGGGTTCAGCGCCACGGCAAAATCGCGGGCGCTCTGCGCCTTGCTCGCGCCAATGCCGGCACTGGTATGGATCACCTGCCGCTGCAGGTTGGAGAGCGAGATCATGTCGTGGTCGGCTATGCCCAGCGTTCCGACGCCAGCGCCCGCCAGATAGGCGATGGCCGGGCTGCCCAGTCCACCGGCCCCCACCACCAGCACGCGCGCCGCCTTGAGCGCCTGCTGGCCAGTGCCGCCCATGCCCTTGAGCACCAGATGCCTGGCGTAGCGCCGGGTTTCCTCCGATGAGAGCGGCTCAGAAGCCAAGGGGCACCGCAATAAAGCGCCGGTCCGGTCCCTCAAAAGCCCTGCGCATAGACCGAGATCAGCGCCACCGCATGGGGCAGGGGATCGTCCACCCACGGCGCCAGCACGCCATAGAGGCGATAGGCGACGGGACAACCACGCGAGCGCGGCAACACATCATCCATATGTGCCTCCCGTTCGCTGTTTCCGTCGCTCACCCGCAGCCTGTAGCCGAGCGCCTTAGCGCCGAACCACGCCACGCAGGGGGTCATCGCGGCGGTCTCCTTGCTCGTCAGCGTCAGGGTGTAATCGCCCTCCACCTCGCCGGGGCCAAAGCGGGGCAGGCCAAAATGCAGGCTATCGCCCTTGGCGTCGGGCACACCGTCCCCGATCAGCGCCAGCATCTGCGCCGGGGCATCAATGCCGAGTGTTTTGAGGGCTGGGTCGGCCTTGGTCCGGGCCTCGGCCCGCACAGCGGTCAATGGTGTCGTCTCGTCGTCGGCCTGCTGGCGGATAGGCGTGCCGACCACCCAATTGTCTTCGCTCAGATCCACCACATAGATGCTTGAATAGGCAAAGCCAGATCCGTCCTGGATGCCATATTCTTCAAACGCCAGATAATGGCTGTCGCGTGAATAGCCGATCATCTCGAGCAGCGCCCGGTCCCCCGCAAGCGCCGGCATCGCCAGCACCATCAGGCAGGCAACTGCGCTAGCCCAGGCTATGCCCAGTCGAGCCAAAGCCCTTGTCACCACGTTCTGTGTCATCAAGGCTTTCCTCCACCCGGAAAATTGCGGCCTGCACCGGCGCTATGATCATCTGGGCGATACGATCGCCCCGGCGGATCACAAAATCCTCGGCACCCAGATTTATAAGCGGCACCATCACCTCGCCGCGATAGTCGGCGTCGATCGTGCCGGGTGCATTGAGCACCGTCACACCAAATTTTACCGCCAGACCTGAGCGAGGCCGCACCTGCGCCTCAAAATCGTTTGGCAGCGCCATGGCAAAGCCACAGGGGATCACGCCGCGCGCGCCGGGCACCAGTACCACGGGGGCATCGGCCGCCAGCGCCGCCATCAAATCCATGCCCGCCGCTCCTGCCGTCTGCTGCGTCGGCAGTGGCAGGCCACGGCCATGCTCGAGCCAGCGCAAGGCGATCGAAACAGGAACGGAAGCCATCAGCACACTCGCAAAATGTTCAGACTGTTCGACAATTCTGGATTGCGCTGCAATCTCGGATTGAACGGCAATCTAGGGATAACCGCCCCTGCCCACAAGCCGCCTAAGCGCCGGGCAGGGCGATAATCCGCCACAGTCCAACCAGCAGCACCAATCCGGCGACCCCCATCAGGGCCAACAGCGCCCCGCGCAGCACAGGGTCGCTTCCGCGGTGCTTATTGGCGTGGTAGTCGGCCAGCGCCAGCTCAGCCTGCGCCAAAATCACCGGCAGCCGTCCTGCCGCTTCCACGGCAATTTTGAAGTGGTCTTTTGCCGTTTCAAACTGCCCCAGGGGGCCGGCTTCCTTGCGCAGCCAGTCGCCCACCACCGGCTCGGCCACCGTCCAGATGTCGAGCTCGGGGTCGAGCGCCCGCGAGACGCCCTCCACCAGCACCATCGATTTTTGCAGCAGCACCAGCTCGGGCCGGGTCTGCATGTCGAACAGATCGGTGATGGCAAACAGCTGCCCCAGCACCTTGGCCATCGAAATGTCCTTGGCCGCGCGGCCGTGTAGCGGCTCGCCGATCGAGCGGATCGCCAGCGCGAAATCCTCGATCGATTTATTGGCCGGCACATAGCCGATCTCGAAATGCCGCTCCGCCACCAGGCGATAGTTCCGCGTGATGAAGCCGTAGAGAATATCGGCGAGGAAACGCCGCTCTTTGCGATTGATGCGGCCCATGATGCCGAAATCCACCGCGATCACCCCATTGGTGGCCGGGTCGGCAAACAGATTGCCCGGGTGCATGTCGGCGTGAAAAAAGCCGTCGCGAATGGCGTGCTTGAGAAAGCTCTGCAGCAGCGTTGCTGCCAGCGCCTTGCGGTCCACCCCTGCCGCATCGAGCGCGGCATGATCGCGAATGGGAATGCCATCGACCCAGCTGGTGGTCAGCACATTGCGCGCCACATGGTCCCAGCTGACACTGGGAATGACAAAGCCGGTGTCGTCCTTGATGTTCTCGGCCATCTCGGAGATCGCGGCGGCTTCCAGCCGCAGGTCCAGTTCAAGCTGCGCCGAGCGGTCCAGCGTCTCCACCACGGCCACCGGCCGCAGCCGCTTGGTTGACGGCACAAAGCGATCGACCAGCCGCGCCACGGCATAAAAGCTCTCGATATCGGCCATGAACCGCTGCTCGACACCGGGTCGCAACAGCTTGACGGCCACGGTTCGCGGCAGCCCGTCCGCCGGCACCACACGCGCCTTGTGCACCTGCGCAATCGAGGCGGCGGCAATTGGCGCGCTCATCTGGGTCAGTTCAGCGGCCTTCTCGCCCAGAGCTTCGCTCAGGATAGCGGGCACCAGCTTGGCATCGAAAGGCGCCATGCGGTCCTGCAGCCCCGCCAGATCCTGCGCGACAGTTATGCCCACCACATCGGGTCGCGTTGCCAGCGTCTGCCCGAACTTGACATAGGTGGGGCCAAGTTTGTTCAGAGCCGCGTTGAGCCGTTCTACATGCCCGGTCTGGCGCACGCTGGGCCGCTCGATCAGCCGCCCCAGCCAGATCCCCAGCCGCAACGGGGCGAGCGCAGGCGGCAGGCCATCGATGGAAATGATCGACAGGGCGCCTTCGCGCGCCAGCACATAGCCGGCCCGCAGCATCCGGAAATAGGCTGAGATCAGCATGGGCTAGAGCTTCCATCCCGAAAACAGCGTCGCGACATTGCCCGTATAGGGCGTGAACTTGGCGCGCTTGAACCCGGCCTCACCCAGCATCCCGGTAAACTGCGGCGGGCTGGGAAATTTGCGGATCGATTCCACCAGATATTGATAGGGCTGGGCATCCCCCGTCACCAACTTGCCCATCGGCGGGATCACCCGGTCGGAAAACGCCTTGTAGACCGCGTCCATACCCGGCACATCCACCTGGCTGAATTCGAGCACCAGGATGCGCCCGCCGCGCTTGAGCACGCGGTGGGCCTCGCCCAGCGCCTTCTGGATGCGCGGCACATTGCGAATGCCAAAGGCGATCGTATAGGCATCAAAACTATTGCTCTCGAACGGCAGTTCCTCGGCATTGGCCTCAACAAAGCTGGCCTGTGCCGGAAAGCGCCAGTTCCTGGCGCGCTCGGCGCCCACCCGCAGCATGTCCGAATTGATGTCTGACACCACCACCTCGGCATAGCCCACCGAGGCATTGATGATGCGCTCGGCGATATCGCCCGTGCCCCCGGCCATATCGAGCACGCGATAGGGACGGCTGCCGGCCTTGGGCGGCGCCAGTTCGGTCACCATGGCATCCTTCCACACCCGGTGGATGCCCCCGCTCATCAGATCGTTCATCAGGTCGTAGCGGTCGGCCACGCCATGAAACACCTTGTTGACCAGCCCCTGCTTGTCATCGAGCGCAACGGTTTGTTCGCCGAAATGGGTGGTCTCGTGGGCCTGGGTCATGGCATGGGTCCAATCCGCCTGAGGGAAGTATCTTCAACATCTTGTCGGCGCGCACCATATTCAACCCGATCCGGCTTTGCCATGGCGCAAAGTCGCACAGGTAAAAGAGAAGCCAACATGCCCGAACTGCCCGAGGTCGAAACGGTCCGTCGCGGCCTGCAGCCCTGGCTGGAAGGCGCACGCATCAATGCCGTGACGCTCAACCGCCCCGATCTGCGCTTTCCCTTCCCCACCGGGCTCAAGGCCCGGCTCGAAGGCGATACCATCGCTACGGTCGGGCGCCGCGCCAAATATCTGCTGCTCGGCATGGCCAGCGGCCGCACCATCCTCAGCCATCTGGGCATGACGGGCTCCTGGCGCTTTGCCGAACACGGCATCGACAAGGCGCCGCGTTATTATGAGCCTGGCACCGCGCCCAAGCACGACCATCTGGTGCTCGATATCGATCACCCCGATCACGGCAAAAGCCACCTTATCTATGCCGATCCCCGCCGCTTCGGCTTTCTCGATCTTTATGACGATCTCACCACCAGCCCTTATCTCATTGGTCTGGGGCCCGAGCCGCTCGGCAATGATTTCCACGCCCAGGCCCTCGCCCGCGCCTTTGCCTGCAAGAAGACGCCCATCAAGTCGGCCCTGCTCGATCAGCGCGTGGTCGCCGGCCTGGGCAATATCTATGTCGCCGAGGCGCTCCATCGCAGCCATATCTTGCCCACCGTGTTGGCCGGCGCGCTGGTCAGCCCCAGCGGCGCGCCAAAGCCGGCGCTCGAAGATCTCGCCACCGCCGTGCGCCAGGTGCTGGGTGAGGCCATCACGGCCGGCGGCTCCACCCTGCGTGATTTCCGTAATGCCAAGGGCGGCAATGGCTATTTCCAGCATAACTTTGCCGTCTACGACCGCGAGGGCGAGCCCTGTCCCACCCCCGGCTGCACCGGCACGGTGCAGCGGATCGTCCAGTCGGGGCGCTCCACCTTCTTCTGTCCGGTCTGCCAGATCGCGCCCTGAGCGCGCTGGGGCTGAATCCAGTTGACGCTTATCCAAGCTTCCCCTATAGACCCACCAACTTGGCGGCACTCGAAAAGCCGCCGATTTCATTTCATCCCGGACGCATGCGACCTCGTGGCGCGATCGGCCGGTTGGACGCCAAGAGGACCATTATGGCCAATACGCCTTCAGCCAAAAAGGCTACCCGCAAGATTGAAGCCCGCACCGCGGTCAACAAGTCGCGCCGCTCGCGCGTCCGCACCTTCATCCGCAAGGTTGAAGAAGCCATTGTTGCCGGCGACCACAAGCTGGCCATGGAAGCTCTCGCAGCCGCTGCGCCCGAAATCGCGCGCGCTTCGACCAAGGGCATTGTTCATGCCAATCTGGCGGCCCGCAAGGTCAGCCGCCTCAACAGCCGCGTCAAGGCTCTGAGCGCCTGATACGCCTCTTTGCAGCGGCCCGCCGAGGCCGCTGGCAGCACGATCCGATGGGCTCCTTGCGGAGCCCATTTTCTTTGGGTGCCAGACGGGCAAGGTTTTTCCCTTTCCCGCACAGTGTGTCACATCCGTGACACCGGGCCAGCCCGGCCAGCCAATAGGCTCGGATCGAAATTTCTTTTGAAATTGCAGGGCTTTGTCTTGGCGTAGCGCTGTCGTGAAAATGTCTTCATGGTGCCCCTCAGGGGGCCTGGGGGCCTGATGAGGAAAATTATTTTGGCGGCCCGCTAACCCCCTGTTTAGGGATTCTGCATTGAGTCACAAACGCTTGGTTTGGGTCCTCGGGGCAGGGGCGGGAAGGCAGAAAACTCTACCTCAGAGTCAAGCCCCCATTTTTCCGATTCCACGGTTGCGAGGCCAAATTCGTCCCTCTAAAGTGATCTGGCTAACTTGAACAGGACGCCACAAATGAGCGGACCAATCCAGGTTGGCAGGGCAGACTTTGGGGCTATTTTTTCTTAGTTTCGGCACCCGCCGAAGGTGATTGACAGGTGAGGGTTGTTCTCGCAACTCCCGCAGATGCAGGGCCTTTGTCGGCAGCTATGATGTAGGTTTATCGCTACAGGCCGGTTCCGGTCGGGTTCACGATAGATTGGCGTAAGACGCCGGCGGGCCTTCCCGCCGGACAGGATAATTGTGTCCGCATGCGCGGACGCTCAGGCGAAGCTTTGGCTGCGTGGACCACACGATCCAGCCAGGGTGGCAAGAACAATGCTGGCGGGACTTTGCGGACCGGCCAGTCGATAGAACGGGGCTAACAATGACGCGACAGGCGACCGCCGGAAGGCCGGATTGGGTTTCACCCCTTCCCGCTTCCATTTCTCTGACCAACAAGGGCGATACTCCTGTCATGACCACATCCGATTCCGCCGAGGGCCAGCGTGAACTCTGGAATCGGGTCCGGGCGCTGATCAAGACCTCGGTTGGCGCCGATGTGTTCACCTCCTGGTTCGCCAGCCTTGAGCTCGAAGAGATCGTCGACGACGTCGTGCATCTATCCGCTCCCACGCGCTTCCTCTGTTCCTGGGTTCAGTCCAATTATGCCGACCGGATTCTGGAAGCCTTCCGTCAGGACAATGAAACCGTCACCCGCATTCAGGTGACCCTGCGCGTCAACGGCCAGGCGCGTCCGCGTTTTGCGCCAGCCATTGCTGAAGTCGCCCCCTCCCAGGAGCCGGTGCTGGCCCATAGCGCGCCCACCGCGCCCATGCTGGCGTCCACCGTCGCCCGCATGCCGCGCGATACCGCTGCGCCCAAGGGCGATGCCCTTTCGGGCAGCGCCATCGATCCGCGCATGACCTTTGAAACCTTCGTGGCTGGCGAAGCCAATGAAATGGCCTTTGGCGTCGCCAAGCAGATCGCCAATGCCGCCGCCAACAACACCGTGACCTTCAATCCGGTCTATATTCATTCCACCGTCGGCCTGGGCAAATCGCATTTGCTCAATGCCATCGCCCATGCCGTCCAGTCCGCCGATGCATCCAAGAACATCGTCTATCTGACGGCCGATCACTTCATGTACCATTTCATCACCGCCGTGCAGCGCCAGTCCGCGCTCGGCTTCAAGGAATGGCTGCGCCGCGTCGACCTGCTGCTGATCGACGACATGCAGTTCCTGCAGGGCAAGTCGGCCACCGAATTCGGCCATACCCTGGGCACGCTGCTCACTGGCGCCAAGCAGGTCGTGGTGGCCGGCGATGCGCCGCCGCGCGATCTTGAAATGCTCGATGAGCGCGTACGCTCGCGCCTCTCGGGTGGTCTGGTCGTGCCGATTTCCGGTTTCGATCTCGAACTGCGCCGTGCCATCGTGCAGCGCCGGGCCGATCAGGCCACCGCGCGCTATGGCATGCACTTCCCCGCCCCGGTCATCGATTATATCGCCCGCGCCGTCATCAGCCATGGCCGCGATCTCGATGGTGCCGTCAACCGCCTGGTCGCCGCCAATCAGCTGACCGGTGAACTGGTCACCGTGCCGCTGGCCGAAAAGACCCTGGGCGATCTGATCCGCAGCCGCGAGGCGCGCCGCGTCCGCATCGAAGATATC
>JAHJOS010000146.1 GCA_018820005.1 Alphaproteobacteria bacterium
CACTGCGACCACGCGGCCGCCGGCGGCTCGGGCGGTATTGATCCGCTCGACGGTCGCAACATCGATCTCGCCCCATTCGGAATGCATGACATGGTCTTCGGTCTTGTCGACCTTCATGGGCAGGAAGGTCCCTGCCCCGACATGCAGGGTCACCCGTTCGATGGTGACGCCGCGCTCCTGGATGCGCTCAAGCAGGCTTTGCGTGAAATGCAGGCCCGCCGTGGGCGCGGCCACAGCGCCATCCTCGGCGGCATAGACGGTCTGGTAATCGGTCTTGTCGCGCTCTGTCAGATCGCGCTTGGCCCCGATATAGGGCGGCAGCGGCATGGCGCCCTGAGCCTTGATGGCCTCGTCGAGGGCAGCGCCGCCCAGCTCAAACTCTAGGGTCACCTCGCCGGTATCGCCTTTGCCGGCCACGCGGGCGCGCAGCACATCGCCCGTGCCATTGCCCAGCTCGAGCTGGTCGAGCAGGTGCAGCTTCTTGGCCGGGCGGGCAAAGGCGCGCCAGGTGTGGGCGTCGACCCGCTTGTGCAGGTTGAAGGAAACATTGGCGCGGGTGTCGCCGCGCAGGCGGACGCCCTTGAGTTCGGCCGGCAGCACGCGGGTATCGTTGACCACCAGAACGTCGCCGGCGCGCAGCAGGTTCACGAGATCGGGCACATGCTTGTCGCTCAACCCCTGCTTGGGATCGACCAGCAGCAGGCGGGCGCTGTCGCGCGGCTCGACGGGATGGAGCGCGATGAGCGCGTCGGGGAGCGTGAAATCGAAATCTGAAACGAGCATGTCAGTGTACCAGAATGTCCGGCGCGCCCGGAATCAGCGTTGCCCCAGCTATAGCAGGCGGATCATCAGTGCCCCAATCACAAGCAACAGGGCACCGGCGATGCGGCCCAGCGAGATTTCGCGCACGGCCATGCCCATGAAGCCGGTCTTGTCGAGCAGCAGGCCGCCCACCAATTGCCCGGCGACAGACAGGGCCATTACGGCGGCCGCACCAATCATGGGAGTCAGCATGATGTTGGAAAACACATAGAAAGCGCCCAACACGCCACCGGCGACAAAGGTCCAGGGGGCCGGGGCGCCGAAGTTGATGGCGATGCCAGTGCTGCGACTATAGATCAGGGCGATGGCCCAGAGCAGGATCGCGCCGGCGACGAAGGAAACACCCGCGGCAGCAATGGGCACGCCCAAATTGCGCCCCAGCTGGGCGTTGATTGGTGCCTGAACGGCAATGCAGGCGCCGGCGACGATGCCCATCAGTGCCCAGAGAATAGCGTCCATTCGCAATCGAAGTCCCCGTCAACAAAAAGACCCCCGGGCGGCGCCCGAGGGTCTCAAACTCATGGCACGAGTCGGGATCAGGCGGCGATATCGGCCGCAACCTTGACCGAGGTCATCTTGTCGGGGTTGATCACGGGCTCGCCGCGCTTGATCTTGTCGACATTTTCCATGCCTTCGACGACCTGGCCCCAGACCGTGTACTGCTTGTTGAGGAACGGCGTGTCGCCAAAGCAGATGAAGAACTGCGAATTGGCCGAATCCGGGCTCTGGGCGCGGGCCATCGAGGCGGTGCCGCGCACGTGGGGCTCGGCGTTGAATTCCTGCTTGAGATCGGGGTACTTCGAGCCGCCAGTGCCGCGGCCCTGTGGGCAGCCGGTCTGGGCCATGAAGCCTTCGATCACGCGATGGAACACGATGCCGTCGTAAAAGCCTTCGCGAACCAGCTTCTTGATATGCGCGACGTGGTTGGGTGCGAGGTCCGGACGCATGGCGATGACCACGGGGCCCTGGGTGGTTTCAATGACGAGGGTGTTCTCGGGATCAGCGTAATCAGCCATTTTTGCAACTTTCGAATTGGATTGTGGCCCGGATGTAAGGGCAAAGGGCATTTGGTGCAAGGCTGGGAGAACCCTGGCCTTGCAGTCAACACCCTCCCCCTTGCGGGGAGGGATCGCGGGTGGGGGTTGTTTGGCCCGAATACTGGGGCTCTCGCACCCCCTCCCAACTGCCATTCGGGCGTAGCCCTCATGGCCTTCTTGCCTCGGATCACGCCACCGGCGTGATCCGCCATATGGGACGGCGCGAAGCCCATCAAGGGGGAGGTGCGATCTGGTGGTTGCGGCACTCGCCAGCCATTCGGGCATAGCCCTCATGGCCTTTTCGCCTAAAATCGCTCCACCGGAGCGATCTGCCTTTGGTCGGTTCAGATTACTTGTATTCGATGGTCGCGGTGACGATCTTGTCTGGGTTGGCGACGGCGCCGTTCTGTTCCTTGGGGCCCTTTTCGAGCGCATCGACGGTTTCCATGCCGCTGACAACCTTGCCGAACACGGTGTACTGGCCGTTGAGGAAGCTGGCGTCTGCCGTGGTGATGAAGAACTGGCTGTTGAACGAGTTCGGATCCTGCGAGCGGGCAGCGCCGACCGCGCCGCGCTGGAAGGCCTCGGCGTTGAATTCGGCCTCGACGTCGGGCAGTTCAGAGCCGCCCATGCCGGCGCGGCTGAGGTCGAACTCGGCGCCGCCGGTCTTGCCGAACTTGACGTCGCCGGTCTGGGCCATGAAGCCATCGATGACGCGGTGGAAGACCACGCCGTCATAAGCGCCTTCGGACGTCAGGGCGATGACGCGCTCGACATGCTTTGGGGCGATGGCTGGCAGCAGCTCGATATCGACCGTGCCCTTGTCCAGCGTCAGGATCAGATGGGGAGTGCCCGACTGGGCGAAAGCGGGAGCGGCGGTCAGCGCCATGGCGCCGACAACGAGGGCACCGAACAGGCGACGGGTGATTGCGATCATTTGCTTTTCAGGGCCTTGAGAACGATTTGCGGGACGAAGGCGGAAATATCGCCGCCCATTTCAGCGATCTGGCGCACCAATGTGGCCGAGATATGCCGCACGGGCGGGCTCGATGGCAGGAAAACGGTCTGCAGGTCCGGCGCCATCTGCGCGTTCATGCCCACCATCTGCATTTCATAATTGTAATCGGTGGTGTCGCGCAGGCCGCGAATGATCAGCCGTGCACCGTGTTCGCGGGCGGCATTGACCATCAGGCCGGAGAAATCGACGATGCGGAATTCGGTATCGGTGCGCTTGCCGACCGGGCCAAGAACCTGCTCGAGGATGGCGAGGCGGTCGGCATGGGCAAACAGCGGGGTCTTCTTGCCCGGATTGATGCCGACGGCGACCACCAGCGTATCGACCAGTTTGCAGGCGCGCTCGATGACATCGAGATGGCCATTGGTCAGCGGATCAAACGAGCCCGGATAGAACCCAACCAGCTTGCTCACGGCGCCTCTCCCCATTGTTGTTGCTAGGGTTTTGTCATGCGCACGGTGTCATGGCAAGGCAGAGGCGATCGTGGCATGATGGACGCCGACCCCTTAGCCAGCGAGGCGCAAGATGAGCCATGACACAGCAGCAGATCCATTCGACGGCCCGCAGATGGCGGGAGCGCAGTACCAGCGGGCCAATATGGCCGG
>JAHJOS010000147.1 GCA_018820005.1 Alphaproteobacteria bacterium
TCCCCTTGAGGGAGAGGGTGGATCGGCGCAGCCGAGACGGGTGAGGGGTTGGGAGCCACGATCGGCTGTTACAGCGCCCCGTCGGCCGCCATCTTCATGTAGTCAGCCGTAAACCGCAGCTTCACATTCGCCGCGTCTCCGAGCACCGTGCCGTCGGGCAATTCGATGCCGATCACATCGGCCGATGGCGCACCACTGCCCAGCAGGCCCTTGTCGAACAGGAATGTGCGCACCTTGTCCATCGTGGTGCCCAGCTCTGGCGCATCGGTAAAGGCGACCGCCTCGGCCGGTGTTGCGAACAGCTTGGTTGCCGCCAACTGCGCCTCAAAGCCTGCCTGATCGGTGCCCGATGCGGCGCCCATTGCCGCACGCGCCGCTGCGCCCTCTGGCGTATCGGCCGTCATGGCCAACATGGTGTCGTACCAAATGCCCACCAGCGCCTTGCCGAAGTCAGGATTGTCGGCCAGCACCTCGGTATTGGCCGCCATCAGGTCGATGATTTCGCCTGGGATCTTGCTGCTGTCGAAAACGCTTGTCGCGTCGGGCAGGGCGAGTATTTCCGAGACCATCGGGTTCCAGGTCACCATCGCGGTCACATCCGCCGTCTGGAACGCGCCCACCATGTCGGGATCAGAGGTATTGACCACGTTCACGTCGCGTTCGGTCATGCCGACGCTGTCCAGGGCCCGCGCGAGCAGATAGTGGCTCACCGAGAACTCAACCAGATTGACCGGCTGACCTTTGATCGCGGCCAGATCGGTCTGGTCTTTCAGGATCACCGCGTCATTGCCGTTGGAATAATCGCCCACGATGACAGCGGTGGTGTCAACGCCGCCCGCTGCGGGGATCGACAGCGCATCCATATTGGTCAGCGTCACCGCGTCATAGGCGCCGGCAGTATATTGGTTCATCGACTCCACATAGTCGTTGAACTGGGTCACCTCGATGGTGATGCCGTATTTGTCGGCCCATTTCTTGACGATGCCGGTGTCGGCGGCATAGCCCCAGGGCATCCAGCCGACATAGATCGACCACGCTACCTTGAAGTCACTCTTGGCTTCGGCGAAGGCCGCAGGCGCAACGGCCAGGCCCACAAGGCTCATCAGTGCGGTGGTGGCGAGGAGTTTGGTAAGCTGCTTCATCTCTAGTCCCTTTTGCGTGTTCACAAAAAGGGATCAGCAGAAACCATCGCGCCAATCCCTTGGCTATCGAGGTCTCCCGGGCTTTTGTCCCGCCGTGCATCCATCCGGCTCTCCCGGAGGCCGGGTGCTCTCGGACCAGACACATCTTGCGACGCCGGAACCCTAGCACCCTACTCGCCACTACCAATGCAAGGCACATGCCAACTGAAACGAGCCCTGTTTTGCGTGTTTTGGCTCATCCGGATCGCCTGCAATGAATAGATTCTGGGCATTCTGCTGCATTGCTGCACACGCACCGCCTTCATCTTTGCTTCACCCTGGGAAGAATTGATGCTGCGGCGGTGGTAAATCGATGTGTCGTCGTAACGCCTTGGCAACCAGCCTGGAGCACGGTCACTCCCTGAAACACGGCATCACGGTGATGAAGATGAAGCTCTGGTTTGCCCTATTGACCCTTTTGGCCTGCGTGCTGCCGGCCGCTGCCGCGGACTGGACGGTCGAGCGCATCCGGGGCAGCGTCAGCCAGCAGGTCGATGGCGCCTGGCGCGCCATATCGCGCGGCGATGTGGTGCCCAGCAACCGCGTCATTCGCACTGGCGGTGATGGCCGTGCGGCGCTGCGGCGCAATGCCGAAACCATCGAGTTATCCGCCAATACCCAGATCCGTCTCGGCGATGCGGGCGATGCGCTGATGACCACCGTCTATCAGGACTATGGCGTCGTCGCCGTCGAGGCCGAACGCCGCAATGTGCAGCATTTCTCCGTGCAGACGCCTTTCCTGGCAGCCGTGGTCAAGGGCACGCGCTTTGTGGTGCGCGCCGACGCCAATGGCGCCAGCGTAGATGTCCAGCGCGGTGTCGTGCAGGTGCAGGACAAGGAAAATAGCCTGGTGACCGACATTCGCCCCGGCCAGGAGGCCACCGTGGGCATTGACGTTCCGCTGACGGTGACCGGCTCGGGCGCAGTCGCCGTCTACCGCTTTGATGGTCAGCCTGTCGTGCCCGGCACGACCGAAGACCTCGTCCGTGGCGCCGAATCCACCAGTGTGCCGCCGTCCGGTCGCAGCCCCGACAGGGCCGTCAGCGACAATGCCCCTGGCAACAGCAATGGCGCAGGCCGCAGCGAGTCCAGCAACGCCGGTGGCAATGGCAATGGCAATGGTAACGGCAATGCTCGTGCCGATGTCAGCAGCGACAGCGTCTCTGTATCGGTCGGTGGCAACGGCAACGCGAACGGCAACAACGCCGGCGGCAACAGCAACGGCGCGGGCAACAGCGAATCCAGCCATGCCGGCGGAAACCACGCTGTTGACGTCGATGGCAGCGGCATCTCCGTCACAGTTGACGGCAACGGCAACGGCAACGGCAACGGCAACGGCAACGGCAATGGCAACCGCAACGGCAATGGCA
>JAHJOS010000148.1 GCA_018820005.1 Alphaproteobacteria bacterium
AGAAAAAGCCGGTTCCCACGGCGGTGGAAGAGCTGGCGACGCTGGAAGACGAAATCTTCCTCAATGGCGGCCAGCGCGGTTTTCAAATCCGCATGAAACCGGACGATCTGGTGGCAGCGCTGGGCGCCAAGGCAGCAGACCTGATCCGCTAGGGACTGTCGGGGCGGCGCGGGCCATCTCCAAGCAAACCCCAGAAAAGACAAAAGGCGCCCAAGTGGACGCCTTCATCTCAAGTCTATTTTGCAGGCTTGCTCGGATTAGCGAGCGAAGTCGCCGCGAGCGATGTTCTTGATGTCGCCCTTGGTGATGCCCAGATCGGAGAGCTGGCGATTGTCGAGAGCGTTGAGCTCGCGCATCGTGCGCTGGTACTGAGCAAACTGTGCGATTTTCTGGCGGATGTTCATTTTCGGTTCCCCTTCGTTTTGATGACCAATATGTATAGCCACCCAGTCGTGATTAGAAGACAGCCTTTGTGCACATCCGTTATGCACTCAGTGCAAACAAAAGAGGCAGTTCCGTCATCTACGGTTCACCTTTCTGACGACGCCCAAGCCAGCCAGCCCAGCACTGCGCTCATCAAGCCATTGTTATCTAATGACAAATTAGGACAATATGCCCAAGAAGGCCCATTAATGGTTTTTTGACCATCTGGAAAAGAGCCATGCACTGACCGTTGGGCAGTTTGCATGAGTTCAGTCGTGCCAGTCGTCGGCAGGCGCTGTGTCGGGGATAAAACAGGCGGGCTTTACTGGCGGACGGTCAACCGCAGCGCATGCGCAGGCGCGCCAGATCAGGCACCGATACGTGGCGATAGTTCTCGATCTCGATTACGCCATCGGCCTTGAGCTTGCTCATCTGGCGGCTGACGGTCTCGATCGTCAGCCCGAGAAAATCTCCGATATCGGCGCGGGTCAGTGGCAGGTCGAACGTCGCCACCGCCTCGCCCTGGCTGGGGTCGATGTGGCTGGCGATAAGATAGAGAAAGCTGGCGACCTTTTCCGCCGCCGACTTACGTCCCAGCGTCACCATCCAGTCGCGCGCCTCATCCAGTTCGCGCAGTGTCTGCTGCATGATGCGGTGCTCGAGAGCCGGGTTTTCCTGCACCATGCGCTCGAGCGCGGCCTTGGGCACCATGCAGATGTCCACATCGGATGCTGCCTCGGCCGTCACACGGTTTTCCTTGGCAAACAGGCGGCCTAGTAGATCGGGCGCAAATTGCAGGCCAACGAGCTGCTGGCGGCCATCTTCAAGCACCTTGGAGAGCTTGACCACGCCGCGCATGACATTGCCGTAGCCGGTAATCGGCATGGCATCAGCCAGCATTTCCTCACCGGCGGCGTGATGAACGCGACGGGTGTGCCGCGCCATCGCGGTCAGTTGCTCACCCGATAGAACCCCGCACATGCCCTTGTGTCGGGCTTCACAGCTCTGGCACAGAACAGGCAATTCTGAGTTGTGAATATCGATACGTGCTGTCGACATACGACGAGTCTCCTCACAACAGCCTTATAGTGGCACGTTACCGGCACTTTAAACAGCGCAACTGTCGCAGTGCCAGTCTGCCGCGGTTTATGTTGACCTTACCATGGTTGGAAGGTTTATAGACCTGTGGGAGAGGTGATTTCCTATGAACCAACACACCAATTCCGCCGCCCTGAGCATCGACATCGATGGCATGACTTGCGCTTCCTGCGTGGCACGCGTCGAGAAGGCGCTGCTCAAGGTGCCCGGCGTGCAGAGCGCCGCCGTGAACTTTGCGACCGAGCGGGCGACCGTGGTCAGTGATTCTGGCGACGCGGCGCCGCTGCTGGCAGCCATTGAAAAGGCCGGCTATACCGGCCACCCCACGCCCAAGACCCATCACCATGATAGTGGCGGCCATAGCCATCACATGGAAGACGCCGCTGCCCTGCAGCGTGACGTGATATTGGCGGCGATCCCGACTGTGCCACTGGCCGTGCTGGAGATGGGCGGGCATCTGTACATGCCCTTCCACATGGGGCTGATTTCGATAGTCCCGCAGAATGCGTTGAACATCATCTACTTCGTGCTGACCAGCTTTGTGCTGTTCGTGCCGGGTCGTCGTTTCTTCAAGACGGGCATTCCCGCCCTGCTGCGGGGCGCACCGGAGATGAACGCCCTGGTCGCCCTGGGGTCAGGCGCGGCCTATCTCTACTCGGTTGTCGCGACCTTTGCCCCACAGGTCCTGCCCAGCAACGCCCAATATGTTTATTACGAGTCGGCAGCGGTAATCGTGACGCTGATCCTGGTCGGCCGTTGGCTCGAAGCCATTGCCAAGGGCCGAACGGGCGACGCCATCGAACGCCTGGTGCAGGAACAGGCCAAGACCGCGCGCGTCGATCGCGATGGCACCATCACTGAAGTGGCCATCAGTGCGGTTCAAGCAGGCGATATCATTGTGGTGCGGCCGGGCGAGAAGATCGCCGTTGATGGCGAGATCGTCGAAGGCTCGAGCCATATCGATGAATCCATGATTTCGGGCGAGTCGCTGCCGGTATCACGTGCCGTTGGTGCCACGGTGATCGG
>JAHJOS010000149.1 GCA_018820005.1 Alphaproteobacteria bacterium
CGGGCAACCGCGATGTGCTGATGGCCGATGACATGCGCAAGCTCAAGGACATGGCCATCGTCTGCAATATCGGCCACTTCGACAACGAGATCGATGTGCTGGGTCTGCGCAACTTCAAGTGGACCAATATCAAGCCGCAGGTCGACATGGTCGAAAAGCCCGATGGCAAGCGCCTGATCCTGCTGTCCGAAGGGCGCCTGGTGAACCTGGGCAATGCCACCGGTCACCCCAGCTTTGTGATGAGCGCGAGCTTTGCCAACCAGACCCTGGCCCAGATCGAGCTGTGGACCAATGGGGCGAATCTGGAAAAGAAGGTGCATGTGCTGCCCAAGCACCTGGACGAAAAGGTCGCCGAACTGCACCTGGCCAAGCTGGGCGCCAAGCTGACCAAGCTGACCAAGACCCAGGCCGACTATATCGGCGTCAGCCAGGATGGTCCGTTCAAGTCCGGCGAATACCGCTACTGAGCGGGCAGGGACCACGTTGTCCCACCCACCTTTGACATTTTGGCCTCCGGATCTGATCCGGGGGCCTTTTTTGTGTCTGCCCGTGTTGTTGTTGGTGCCTGCGGGCGGGACTTGAACACAATGGCCCGATGTTCCTGCTTCGTACCAGGTCAAGCCCCCATATGACGGCTTTGCCCTGTCGTGCTGACTATTAAGACTCTTTTAGCCGATTCCATGGGCCGGTATGGTCAATGTGATTCGGAAGCATGGGGGACATGCCATCGGATCAGAACGGCAAGGAGCCCGTGGGGTTCGCGTATGCCGTTTTGTACCAAGTGCACGCGTGTCGGCTTTTTGCGGGGTCGACTGGGCAGCTGTATAAATTGACCTAGAGGGTAGCGCATGGCGCCGGATCACTTCCGGAAGCATTGGGGATTCGCATCACTTGCGGCAGCCCCTCTTACTTTGCTGACGGCGGTCCCCGCCCTGGCACAAGGCATCCAGCCGGCAAGCTTCGCCGGCGCAGCGCCACTCGCCGTCGCCGTTGGGGCCGGCGCTTTTGCCCTCCTCGCCATGGGTGTCGTGCGCAAAATGCTGGCCGACACCAAGGCGGCCCGCAGCAAGTCCGCCGAACAGATCGCCGGCCTGCGGGCGCTAGTGGACGAATATGAGGCCCTGCTGTCAGGCACCCGCGAAGTCACCGTGCTGTGGACCGACGCGGACAGCCCCAAGCTGCTCGGTCAGGCCGCAGCCGTGCTGCCCATCGGCCGGCAGCCCGAAAGCGTCCTCAATTTCCAGAGCTGGCTCGATGATGCCGATGCCGACCGGCTGGCCCGCCTGCTCGAAGATTTGCGCGTGCATGGACATGCGTTTGCGGCGAGCCTGAACACCCTCGATGGTCGCCTGATCCGTGCCAATGGCTGGGTGCACGGCAGTGGCACGGCCATGCGGCTGCGCCCCGCCTTCCTGCAGCCCGGCGCCGAACCCGACCTGGTGGCTGCGGCGGCAACCGGTGATGGCGGCAGCGTGCGCGCCATTCTGGCAACGCTGAGCAAGCCGGCTTTCCTGCGCGACATGAAAGACCGGCTGACCTATGCTAATGACGCCTATCTGGCGCTGGCCAAGGCACTGGGCAAAACGGGCACCCAGACCATGCCGCCCGAATTGCTCGAACCCGCACGGCTCACCCAGCACCTCAAGGCCTGCAGCGGCATCAGCGAGCCTGCCTCGCTGTCGGTCGCCTGGGCCGGGCAGGGCGCCTTCGAACTGGTGGAATTTCCCATTGCCGGCGGTCGCGCTGGCTTGTTTCGGCCCATCGAGAACCAGGCCGTCGAGCGCATCGACGATGCGACCACCCATATCAGCGGCATCATCGATACCCTGGGCACGCCCATTGCTATCTTCAATGCGCGCCGCGAACTGATCCAGTTCAACCAGGCCTATGTCAGCCTGTGGAATCTCAATCGCGGCTTCCTGACCCTGGGGCTGGACGAGCGCGCCATTCTGGACAAGCTGCGCACCGAGGGCATGTTGCCGGCCCAGGTCAATTACCACACCTGGCGCGATGAGCACCTCAAAGCCTATAGCCGCACCCAGCCACACGAGGACGAGCCCTGGCACCTGCCTGATGGCCGCACCATCAAGGTGATCTCGGCCCCCGCCGGCGCCACCGGTGGCGTCATCTATGTGTTTGACGACATCACCGAACGCCTCAAGCTGGAATCGACCAACAAGGCCTTCTCCAATGTGCAGCGCGAAACCATCAATGCGCTGACCGAGGCAGTGGCCGTGTTCGGCACCAATGGCCGGCTGACGCTGTCCAATCCGCGCCTGTCGGCACTGTGGAAACTGCCCACCAATGAATTGGGCAAGAACCCCCATATCGATGAGATCGCCGAGGCCAGCGGCCGCGCCATTCCCGAGGACGGCGCCTCGATCTGGCGCGAACTCAAGCGCGGCATCATCGATCTCAACCCAACCCGCTCGGACACCACGGGCCGCATCAATCGCTCCGATGGGCGGCTTCTTGATTATGCGATAACGCGTTTGCCCGACGGGCAGACCATGATGACCTTTCTCGATGTCACCGAAAGCGCCAGCTATTCGCGCGTGCTCAAGGAGCGCAATGACGCGCTGGTCGCCGCCGACGTGCTCAAGGACGCTTTCGTGGAGAACGTCTCCTATGAACTGCGCTCGCCGCTGACCAATATCATCGGCTTTGCCGATCTGCTGGCCACCGAGGCCGGCGCGCTCAACGAGCGCCAGACCGCCTATGTAGACTATATCCGCGCCTCATCGGTGACGCTGGGCGTGCTGATCGACAATATTCTCGATCTCGCCTCGGTCGATGCCGGCATTGCCGAACTGCGCCCCGAACAGCTTGACGTCGCGCTGCTGGTCGACAAGGCCCGCGCCGGGCTCTCGGCCAGTTTCCCCGAAATTTCGGGCGAAAAGCCGATCAATCTGGTGGTCGATATCGCCACCGACCTGCCGCCCTTCATCGCCGATGGCACCCGCATCGTGCAGGTGCTCTACAATCTCTTGTCCAATGCGGCCCGCTTCTCCCCGCCGGGCGGAGAAATCCGCCTCTCGATCTCCCATCGCGGCGAGCGCATGCTGTTTGTCATCGAGGACGAGGGCCCGGGCCTGACCGATGAGATGAAATCGGCCATGCTGACGCGGCTGGACAACCCTTCCGTTTCCGGCCGCCAGCGCGGCGCCGGGCTGGGGCTGGCCATCGTCAAGACCTTCGTCAATCTGCATGGCGGCACCATCTCGGCCGAAAAGCGCGAACCGCGCGGCTCCAAGATCATCGTCAGCCTGCCGCGCGACAGCGCCATGGCGGCCGTGGCTGAATGATGCAGCGGCACCTTGCCGATGACGCCGCGACTGCCGCCCTGGGAGACGAGATCGCTGCCGGTCTGCATCCCGGCGACGTCATCATTCTGCAAGGGGATCTGGGTGCCGGCAAGACGGCGCTGGCCCGCGCCATCATCCGCGCCCTGGCGGGTGATGCCGAACTCGATGTGCCCTCGCCCACCTTTGCCTTGGTGCAGCCCTATGACACGCCGCGCGGGCCCGTGCTGCATGCCGATCTCTACCGGCTGGGCGATCCGCGCGAGGTGGACGAACTGGGCCTGCTCGACAATGCCGACGCCATCGTGCTGGTCGAATGGGCCGAGCGCTCGGCTGAAATCACCGATGCCGCCACCTATCTGGTGACGCTCGCCATCCCGCCCGGCGGCGCCGGCCGACTGGTGACGGTCAGCCGCCCAAGCTAGAGTCTGCTAAAGCGCCTTGTCGGGCACGGCCATGCGGCGCAGCACGCCATTGCGGAACCAGAACTGCTGCACCAGCGCGCCCAGCACATGCAGGCCAATCAGCGGCAGGAAGGCCAGCTGGATATAGACATGGGCGATGGCCGCCGGCTCGATATGGCCGAACCAGGCGGCCAGCCCACTCAGCGGCAGGATGAACAGCAGCGCGTAAAAGACGATATGGGTGCCGCTCGCCAGCGCCGTCAGCACGGCCGGCTGGCCCGAGGGATGCGCCGGGGCGCCATTGCGCAGCCGCAGCACCACGCGCCAGATCGCCAGCACCAGAATGAGAATGCCCGCCACGATATGGGGCACGGGATTGACCCCTTCGGCCACCCCGCCCATCTGCACGATCCAGGCATTTTCCATGCCGGTGTGGATGAAGAGCTGGAACAGCACCAGGGCCGCAATGGCCCAATGGA
>JAHJOS010000150.1 GCA_018820005.1 Alphaproteobacteria bacterium
AGCCAGCTTTCGGGCGGGCAGCGCCAGCGTGTCGCGATCGGCCGCGCCATCGTGCGCCAGCCCGAAGTGTTCCTGTTCGATGAACCGCTGAGCAATCTGGATGCGGCGCTGCGCGTGGACATGCGCATGGAGCTGGCCAAGCTGCATCAGGATCTGGGATCGACCATGGTCTATGTGACGCATGACCAGGTCGAGGCGATGACGCTGGCCGACAAGATCGTCGTGCTCAACGGCGGGGTCGTGCAGCAGGTGGGCGCGCCGATCGATCTCTACCAGCGCCCGGCAAACCTGTTTGTCGCCGGCTTCATCGGCTCACCCAAGATGAATTTTGTCGAGGTCTCAGTTCAGTCTATCAGTGGCGAGATGGTGACTGTTTCGAGCAAGGACATCGGTGCGGTCACCGTTGCCGCCGATCCGAAAGGCATCAAGGTGGGCGACACCGTGACGCTGGGGGTGCGACCGCACCATCTGGCCCTTGATACGGCCGGAACACTGGTCGGCGGCGTGAGCCTGGTGGAGCGGCTGGGCAATGAAACCAATGTCAGCCTGAAACTGGCGTCGGGCGCCACCTGGCTGGTGGTGCTTGATGGGGACCACGAACTGCGACCAGCGCAGGCGCTGCAGCTGGCCGTCGACAGCAGCAAGGTCGTGCTGTTCGATGCCGAGGGAAACTCCCTGCTGCCAGCCCGATAAGACAATGGACATCTAGCGGACCGTCGTCGGCCAGCTGCCGGACGGTCCAGATGTCGCAGAGCCAGGCATTGCGACAACGGCGGCGCCGGCTGGACAGAACCGCCGCGCTGCGGTGAAAACCGGCGTTCAGGTCGTGCAGTAGATGCCGTAGAGCGTGGTCAGGATCTGCTTTACGTCGTCTGAGGCCAAAGCATAGAAGACCTGCTGCCCCTCGCGGCGAGTCCTCACGAAGTTCCACGCGCGCAATTTGGAAAGGTGCTGGCTGAGCGGGGACTGCGCCAGCCCCACCCGCTTTTCCAGATCACCCACATTCATCTCGGCCTCGAGAAGGCTGCACAGGATGACCAGGCGTTTCGGGTTGGCCATGGCGGTCAACAGCCGGGACGCCTCTTCGGCGTTTGCCTCAAGTTTTTCGATTTCCATCTTGACCATATTAGAATGTTCTAATAAACGAATGCTCGACGGCTTGGATACATCCAAATCCCGCGCAATTCAAGGAGGTCGTCATGACACGCAATATCGGCTCGATCGATCGCATCATTCGACTGGTCCTGGGCGTCGCCCTTATCGCGCTGTCGACGCTGAGCGGCATCGCCCTGTTCACCGCCGCGCCGTGGCAGTTCGTGTGGCTAGCGGCCGGCGTCGTGCTCGTCGCCACCGCTGTCGTTCGCGTTTGCCCTCTCTATCTGCCATTTGGCCTTTCTACCTGCAAAGTGAAGTAATGACTGAATTTACCCCTCTCATGTCGCTGACTGGCGGCATGCTCATCGGTCTGGCGGCCGTGCTCCTGATGGCCTTTAACGGCCGCATCGCCGGCATGACCGGCATACTGACCGGCCTATTGCCACCCATTGCAACGGACTGGCCATGGCGCGCCGCTTTCATTGGCGGAGCGATCCTGGGGCCGGTTTTGCTCGGCAGCGTTGGCCAGATCGGGTTTGCGGTATCGGTGCCGACACCATGGCTGGTGGTTGGCGGCCTGGTTGTCGGCATTGGCGCCTATCTGGGGTCAGGCTGCACATCCGGACACGGGGTCTGTGGCATGGCGCGGCTCTCGCCTCGATCGATCGCGGCCACGGGTGTTTTCATGACCACTGCTGTGGTCACCGTTTTTATTGTTCGTCATGTCGCTGGGTTGGTTTGATGTATCGCACTATTTCGGCCGGACTGATCGGCCTGCTGTTTGGCATCGGCATTGCCCTGTCGGGCATGGCGAACCCCGCCAAAGTCATGAATTTCTTCGATCTGGCCGGCACCTGGGACCCCTCGCTCGCCTTTGTCATGGGCGGCGCACTTCTGGTCACTGCATTGGGCTATCGCATCGTGCTCAAGCGCAGCAAGCCCTTGGCCGACAGCCGGTTTCACGTGCCAAGCAATCGGCGCCTGGATGCGCCGCTGCTGATCGGCGCGGCGATCTTCGGGATCGGCTGGGGCATTTCGGGTTTTTGTCCAGGTGGCGCCATTCCTGCGCTTGGTCTGGGTGAACCCACTGCCTGGATTTTCGTGGGGGCCATGCTGAGCGGTATCGCCCTGGCCCGCGCGGTGCGGCAGGTGCTCGACACCCGCATCGCCCAAACCAACTGACCGACAGAAGAAAGGACTGCACCATGAGCGAACGTCCCTTCACACCGGCGCCGGACGTCCACCCCGAAGTCACGGCGTTCTTTGACGCACCAACC
>JAHJOS010000018.1 GCA_018820005.1 Alphaproteobacteria bacterium
AGCAGCTCTGGAAAACCGCCCAGGAAAAGATCATGGCCGAAGTTTGCGGCGTTCCGATCTACGAAAACCTGCAGATCTGGGCGACGAAGACCAATCTGGATCTGGGTTATGAGCTGATCGGTTCGCTAAGCCTCGGACCGCCGGTCACCGAGAACACCCACTTCATCAAGTAGAGACCCGACGAACCGGGGCAGCCGGATGCTGCCCCGGTTTCATTCCATTTGATGAACCAGATTGCCTCGCCCGCCGCGGGCGTGGCAACAGGGCAGGAAGGTACCGCCATGCTTCGATTTGTAGTCCGCCGCCTGATCTTTGCCATACCGACCTTGTTGGCGGTGATGACGATGGTCTTTGTCCTGGTGCGCATCGTGCCCGGAGATCCGGCGCAGACCATTCTTGGCGACCAGGCCAGTGCGGAAGCGCTGCAGACCATGCGCGAGCGGCTGGGCGTCGACCGTCCGATCATAGAGCAATATATCGAGTTCATGGGCGGAGCACTGGTTGGCGACTGGGGCGAATCCATGGTTACCGGCAAGCCGGTGCTGGCAGAAATAGCCCGCGTGCTGCCCTACACAATCGAACTCACCGTGGTCTCGCTGATCATCGGCGGCCTGATCGGCATTCCGCTCGGCGCCTGGTCGGCTTTGCATCGAAATGAGTGGATCGATTACGTGACCCGGGTGGGATCTCTTTTGGGGCTTTCGTTCCCGGCATTTGTTTCGGCGATCCTGATGCTGATCGTGTTCTCGATCCAGTTGCGCTGGCTGCCGGTCATCAGCGGTGGCGATCGCTCCAGCTTCGGCGAATGGGCCCGGAGCCTGGCTCTGCCGGCGCTCAATCTTGGCCTGATCATGGCTGCCTACATCACCCGGGTCACCCGCTCCTCCATGCTGGGATCGCTGGGCGAAGACTATATCCGGACCGCGCGCGCCAAGGGCGTGCCGGAGCGGGTGGTGATCTGGCGGCATGGCATGCGCAATGCGCTCATTCCGGTGGTCACCGTGGTCGGCCTCTATCTCGGCATCCTGATTGGCAATTCGGTGCTGACCGAAATCGTCTTCAACCGGCCTGGCCTCGGCAAGCTGATCGTCGGCGCCCTGGGCCAGCGTGACTACACACTGCTTCAGGGGCTGATGATCATCTACACCTTCGTCATCGTCATCGTGAATCTGCTGACCGATCTGACCTATGGCCTCATCGACCCAAGGGTGAAATACCAATGACCGAAACAGTCGACTTGCTGCCGGAACCCTCGCGCCATCCCTTCATCGATCAGTTGCAGAAGGCTTTCCGCAACAATAAGCTCACCGGAGTGGGCGCGGTCCTTTTCCTGTTCATCATCATCATCGCCATAGCGGCGCCGCTGTTGGCGCCGCATGATCCGCTGCATCAGCACATCATTGCCCGGCTCAAGGGACCGAGCGCCGAATACTGGTTCGGCACCGACGCCTATGGCCGCGACATCCTCTCGCGCCTGCTATATGGCGCCCGGGTGTCGCTGGTCATCAGCCTGACGGCAATCGGTGCGGCGATGATCATCGGCTCCATCATCGGTATCATTGCCGGCTATTTCGGAGGCATGATCGACTTGCTGTTGATGCAGGTGATGGATGTGCTGCTGGCATTCCCCGCGTTGATCCTTGGCCTGATCGTCGTCGCCATGCTCGGCCCGAGTATGGAAAACCTGATCATCGCCATCGCCCTGACGGCGGTCCCGCCCTTTGCCCGCACGGCGCGGGCACCGACCATCGCAGTCAAGGAGCGCGACTATATCGAGGCCTGCCGGGCGTTGGGCTTCGGCCATCCGCGCATCATCCTCAAACACGTGTTCCCCAATGTGTTTTCGGAAATCCTGGTCATGGGCTCGCTTTGGCTCGCCACCGCCATCCGGGTGGAGGCTTCGCTGAGCTTCATCGGGCTCGGCGTCAAGCCGCCGACTGCCAGCTGGGGCGGCATGATTCGCGAAGGCTTCGAGAACATTCTCGACAATGTCTGGCTGTCAGTCTGCCCCAGCATGGCAATCCTGCTGGTGGTGTTTTCGCTCAACCTGCTTGGCGATGGTCTGCGCGACGCCATAGACCCGAAGACAAGGAGCGACAGCTGATGACCGAAACCAGCATGATCGAACCCGTCCTCGACGTTTCCAACCTGACCACCAGCTTCCGCATTGGCGGCGAATGGCATCCGGCGGTGCGTGGAATCAGCTTTTCGCTGCAGCCCAACGAAACACTGGCGCTTGTGGGCGAATCGGGCTGCGGCAAGAGCATGACCGCACTCTCGATACTCGGCCTGGTGCCGAAGGCCAATGGCCGCGTCGAGGCCGATCACATCCGCTTCGAGGGCAAGGATCTGTCCCGGCTGCCCGACGAGGAGATGCGCAAGATCCGCGGCAACGGCATCTCGATGATTTTCCAGGAGCCCATGACTTCGCTCAACCCGGTTCTGCCAATAGGCTTCCAGGTCGTCGAGGCGCTGCGCTATCACCAGAAACTGAGCCGCGCCGGCGGAGAGCGGCGGGCGCTGGACCTGTTGGAACTGGTCAAGATTCCTTCGGCCAAGAGCCGGTTCAAGGAGTACCCGCACCAATTCTCCGGCGGCATGCGGCAGCGGGTGATGATCGCCATGGCGCTGCTGTGCCGTCC
>JAHJOS010000019.1 GCA_018820005.1 Alphaproteobacteria bacterium
CCATGGCTGGCGCTTGTCCCCGCCGCCGGTGGCATGCTGATGGCGCTCTCTGTCGTGCTGTCGCGTCGCTTCCGGACGCGCCCGCCAGTCGACCCCATCGAGGCCAATGCCGTTCATGGTGGGCGCATGTCGACGCGAGAAAGCCTGCTCCTGGCCGGCCAGACCATGATCTCGAGTGGCTTCGGAGCCTCGGTTGGTCTGGAGGCGGGATACACCCAGCTGGCTGCCAGTATAGGGTCGCGCCTTGCCACCCTGTCTGGCATGCGCAGAAACGAGATCCGCACTCTGGTAGGCTGTGGCGCCGCTGGCGCCATTGCCGCAGCTTTCGGGGCGCCGCTGACCGGGGCGTTTTATGGCTTCGAGTTGATCATCGGCGTCTACTCGATCGCATTGCTTGGCCCCATCATGGTTGCGGCGCTTGCGGCGAGCCTGACGGCGACGGCATTGGGTGCGGCTCAGACGACCATTAATCTGGGCGTCATCCCGCAGCTTGGTGCGTGGGATGCTATCCCCTTTGTCTTGCTAGGTCTGCTTGGTGGCGGGGCCGCCATTGGGGTGATGCGCTTGGTCGTTTTCGTCGAACGCGGATTTGCATGGACACGCATACCATCGGTAGTGCGGCCGGTGATAGGGGGACTGCTGGTTGGCGGCATCGCCTTGCTGACGCTCCAGGCGCTATCCTCGGGTCATGGTGCTCTTGACCTGCAGTTGGCGTCTGATACCGCCCTGTTGGCCCTAACCTCCCTGTTCGCCCTAAAGCTGCTTGCCTCAGCAATCTCCATTGGCTCGGGCTTCCGCGGCGGTCTGTTTTTCGCCTCGTTATTTCTAGGTGCCGTCATGGGAAGAGCCGTCGCGCTCATCATTGCGGCGATCGGCCTGCCTTTCAGTTTGGATCCCACCCTTGCCATGCTGGTGGGCATGGCATCGATGGCGGTGGGCGTCGTCGGCGGGCCCATGACCATGACGTTTCTCGTCCTTGAGGTTACTGGCGACTTGGCAATCAGCGCCGCTGTCCTTGCCGCCTCGATTGCAGCGTCGGTATTGGTACGTGAAACATTCGGCTTTTCGTTCTCGACCTGGCGGCTGCATCTGCGTGGGGAAACCATTCGCAGCGCCCATGATGTGGGCCGTCTCCGCAACCTCACTGTCCAGTCGATGATGCGGCCCGACGTCAAGACAGTGCAGACGGGCACGACGATCGAGGATTTCCGAGAGGCCTATCCGCTAGGCTCGACCGAGCGGGTAGTCGCACTGGACCAAGCGGGGCGATATGCAGGAATTGTGCTGGTTGCGGACGCGTATGCGCGGCGCGTTGGCAGCCCGGACGCCGCAGAGCTACAAATCGACAGTCTGCTCAAGTTTACCGATTTCGTTTTAGTCCCAGGGCAGTCTGCCGAGCAGGCTGCGGCCAGGTTCGAGCAATCGCATAGCGAAGAACTGGCGGTCGTCCAAAGCCCCGCCAACCACTCCGTTATCGGCTTGCTGACGGAAGCTCACCTGTTGCGTCGCTATGCCGAGGAGCTGGACAAATCCAGGCAGGACCTGACGGGTGAAACCCAGGCACCTCCACGTTGATCAGAAGAACAAGGACTCAAAAATGAGCAAGGACGATCGCCTGTCCCACTGGGACAGCGTCTATACCGCCAAGAACGAAGACGAGGTGAGCTGGTTCGAGCCAAGCCCGGACCTGTCATTGGAGCTTTTGAGTGAGGCGGGCTTGCGAACAGACATGTCGTTTGTCGATATTGGCGGCGGCGCGTCCAGGCTGGTGGATGCATTGGTGCGCCTCCAGGTCGCCGACATAGCCGTTCTGGACCTGTCGGAAGCTGCGCTGCGCACCGCACAAGCTCGGCTTACCGCTGCCAACGGGGTTAGCTGGATCGCAGCGGACGTGACGACTTGGGTTCCCGATCGGGCCTATGACTTGTGGCATGATCGGGCGGCCTTCCACTTCTTGACCATCGATAGCGATCAGCAGGCATATGTACACACACTCCGTCGCGCGCTGCGCCCCGGTGGCCGGGCGATCATTGGCACGTTTGCTTCGGATGGCCCGGAGAAATGCAGTGGCCTGCCGGTCGCCAGATACGGTGCGGAAAGCTTGCAGGCGGTGCTGGGAGACGACTTCAGGTTGCTGTTTTCGCGGCGCCACGAACATTCCACCCCCTGGGGTTCCAGTCAGCGGTTCCAGTTCAGCACGTTCGAACTGAGATAAGTTCCAGACGTCCGCTCTTTGCGTGCCAGAGCCATAAGCGGACAGACCGCATTCCACCCCATTGCGGCCGTCGCGCCCTTGAAGGGCGGCAGCTTGTAGGAAACCGCCGAAGGGTCCCGGATGATCGATATGGGGCGCATACCGGAACGGCTGGGTAGGTGTCTGGTCACCGCCCATGTGCGATGGACCCACGCCAATTCTGCGTCAGGATGTCTTTGCGGCCAGCCCAATAGCACGCTCGCGGTGCGGCGTGTCGGCTCCATCGACCTCCGACCATTCACGGGGACAATGACTCTCCGCCGAGGCGGATGAGGAGGTTTTTGGCCCCAGCAGCAGTCCATATTTTTCCCTGCGGAGTGGGTATGTTTCGGCTGTTGAGTTTGCGTGCAAGGCGCGTTGGAGAGACTGGATCCTTGAGGCCAAGTGCGGCCTTGATGTCTGCGACAGTCTCTCTTCGAGTCCTGGTGGGCCCACCATTATTTCCGCCTGCTCGCTGCAGCCTAGAATGCGCGCCGATGGGTCTGGCGCGAGAAGAACGTCAGCAGCAGGATCTTGATATCCAGCCCCAATGACCAGTTCTCGGCATAGGCGATGTCGTGCTTGGTGCGGCCCTCGATCTGGGCCTGCGTGGTGATTTCGCCGCGGAAGCCGTTGACCTGGGCCCAGCCCGTGATGCCGGGCTTGATGCGCTGGCGCTGCGCATAAAGCGCAAAGCTGCGGCTGAGTTCGGCGTCATGCGAAATGGCATGGGGGCGCGGGCCGACCAGGCTCATAGTGCCCTGCAGCACGTTGAGCAGCTGTGGCAGTTCGTCGATGCTGGTCCGGCGCAGGAAGCCGCCGACCTTGGTCAGGCGATGATCCTTCTGCACGGCGGGCGTCATGGCCCGGCCATCTTCCATCACGGTCATCGAGCGGAACTTGAGAATATAGAAGCTCTTGCCACTGAAGCCGCGCCGTTCCTGGCGATAGAACACCGGGCCGGGGCTGGTAGATTTGACCAGCAGGGCCACCGCCAGCAGAACCGGCGAAAACACCACCAGCGCGATGATCGCCCCGAACAGGTCCAGGCTGCGCTTGAGAATGCGATCGCCATCGGTGAGCGGCTTGCGCACCACGGCAATGGTATTGCCCGGGCCAACACCGAGGATTTCAAGCAGCCGGTCATGCTGACGTGGCGGCGCGAAGGCGACGTTGATGGCATAGGGCCGGCACGCGTCCAGCAGGGCCGTCGCTGCGTCCGACCCATCCAGGCCATCGAGAAACAGCACATGGTCGCAATGGCGCTCGGTGCAGGTCTGCACAAACGCGCTGAACGAGGCCGCATCCGTGCCCGCAGCGTCGCGGTCCAGAACGCGCTTGGCAATAACCTGGGCGCCATGCTGCCAGATCTTGGCCTCACGCTCGAACTGCCGGATGGAATCGGCGCTGCCCACCAGAGCGGTCCGCTCCATCTGCAATTGGCCGGCTGTCATCATGGTGCGGAGCTGACGATAGAGCGTCCAGCGCACCAGCATCAAAATCACGGCACCAATCAGCAGCCATTGCCAGGTCTTGTGGCCAAGCGGCGCATAGGACCCAGCGATCAGCATGCTCGCCAGCCACACCAGCGACAGCGACACCAGCCAATGGACTGCGGCCATCATGGGCTTGGGGTGGCCGCGGTCAGAGGCCAGATAGCCGGCGATGGCGGAGTGGGAAAATGCGGCATAGATGGCGCCCAGCGCGGCAAAGGCCAGCCAGGCGAACTGGCCGTCCCAGGCCATTGGCTCTGGGCTCAGCACAGACATCGCCAGCCCGATCGCGGCCGCAACCAGGCCTTCGAGCCCAGCCAGTGCATAGCCGAGATAGACTCGCCCGGGAATCTGGAACCGCCGCCGCTGCCGCATTTCGATGTGCCTGGCAGTCGCGCCATCGTGGAACATTGTGCCGCCTTATCACGCCTAATAACCGGTTAATGACTAGCAGTTGGCAGACGGATAATCATCTCACGTCGATCAGGGAGGTTAACGGTGCACATTTAGGAAAATTGTATCAATTCAATGCCTTAAAGGGCGCCGAAATTAAGCATGAAGGCAGTTTGGAACCGTCTGGCCGCACGGGCGTGTTAAGAGTTCGTTCATCTTGAATAGGAAGACAGGTTCGGCTCCCATGACGATGCGTTCCCGCTCTGTCGCCATACTGGCGGCAAACTCGGCATTCACCTCGATCCTGGCCAATATGCTGGAAGTCGAGCGCGGTCATCGCGTCGCCTGCTTCTCTGATGCCGCGTCTCTGTCCACCTATCTGATCCTTACCCCTGTCGATGTCGTGGCCCTTGATCTGGAAACCCCAGACGGCCAGAGCCTTATTCAGCAGGTGCGCCGCCACCCAAAGCTGGCCAATCCCTTTGTCAGCATCCTCACCTTCACCCGCGCCAATCCGGCATTCCATCGGCCGCTTCGGCTGGCAGGCGCCGATCTGGTGCTGCAAAAGCCCGTGGCGCCCGCTCGCCTGCTGGCGGCCGTGGATGGTTTGATGGAGGGCGAACAGCAGGCCGTCGTCAACTGGTCCGCGCCGTCAGCGGCCGCGCCGATGCGTGAGGCGGCATCGCCGTCGCGCAACACCGACAATGTGGTGTCGCTGTTCGGCAATGCGCCCATCGGGCAGGACTAGGCGAAAAGCGCCTCATAGCGATCAGTGATAATGTCGATACCGAAGTCGGCTGCGCGGTTGCGCAGTGTCTGCGCGTCAAGCGGTGCGTCCAATGCGCTGGCCATGGCCAGTGCGAGCGCGCCGGCATCTCCCACCGGCACCAGCGGGCCATAGCGCCCGTCTGCGAGGATCTCCTTGGGGCCATGCGGCGCATCGGTTGAGACCACGGGTACGCCTTCAGCCATCGCCTCGATCAGCACATTGCCAAAACCTTCGCTGGTCGATGACAGCACGAACAGGTCGGCTGCCTTGTAGCAGGCCGACGGATCGTTGACATAACCGGGCAACAACACGCTGGCGCCGATACCAAGTGCATCGGCTTTGGCGCGCAACGCGCCTTCCAATGGTCCATCGCCAAAGATCACCAGTCTGGCGGCCCGCTCGGCGCGGAGCTGGGCGAAGGCCTCCAGCAGTGTCAGATGGTCCTTGACCGCCACCAGTCGTCCCGCGGTCGCCACCACGGGCCCGTCGCCCATGCCGGCGAGCGCGGTCTGCCAGTCATGGGTCTCATCCTTGCCCGCAATCGCGCCGGACAGGGGGTTGTTGATCACGACCACGCGCTCGGATGGGAACCCACGCGCGACCAGATCGCGGCCGACGCCCTGTGACACGGCAATGGCCCGTTCGGCGCGCAGGCGCACCAGGGCCGACATGGCAATGGCCAGCTTGGCGCCAAAGTCGTTGGACGGCAGGCTCGCAGCAGCGTGGAAACTGGGGAAGAACCGGGCCCGGCTCGCTGCGCCGATCAAGGCGATTGCCATGGCGAGATTGGCAAACTCGGGCGCTGCAAAGACCACGTCGGGGCGATGCCGGCCAAAGAATGCAACGCTGCGCGCTATGCCGCGCAATGTGCCGGGCTTGCCATAGCCTTCGCCAACAATGGGCATGTCGAGCGATACCAGTTGAACCGCTGGCGACAGCAGTTGGGCGTTGGGGCCCTCGGCGTTCCAGGTGAACAGCGTGACCTCATGGCCGCGTGCCGCAAGAGCATTGGCCATGAGCGTGAACACGCGCTCTGCGCCACCGCCCCGCAGGCTGGCCGTATGAAAGACGACGCGCTTGCCCACTCTTGTTATCTGGCAGCACCAGGAACGGGCGGGTGACGCATGTCGCGCCAGATGCCAACACCGACGGCCAGCATCATGCCCAGCATCAATCCGGCGAGCGCCCCCAGGCCGATGACCAGAACCGTCCGGGGTGGCCAGGAGCGACCGGCGGGCGGCACGGCGGTCGAGATCACCCGCACATTGGTGGTGTCGATCTGCTCACGCTCGGTGATCTGCTGGGCCCGCGACAGGAAGCTTTCATAGATCGCGGTCTTGGACGCGGCGTCGCGTTCAAGCTCGCGCAACTGCACCTGCAGGTCGTTGTCGCTGAACACATCGCTGGTCAGATTGGCCGTCTTGGCGGTGAGCGCGTCCAGATTGGCCTGCGCTTCGTTCAGGGCGGTCTTTGCTGATGCCACGGCGCGATCGACTTCGGTGCGGATCTGCGTGCGGGCGGCCTCGAGTTCGGCCGTCAGCGACACAATGGTCGGATGGCGCGGGCCCAGCAGCATCGACTGCGACAGCAATTGCTGCTGCAGGGTGCCGGCGCGGTCGCGCAGGGCCGGCAGGCTTGTTGCGGCATTGCCCGTGGATGGGTTGGCCTCGGGGCCGGCGGCCACCAGCGCGTCGTAGGTATTTTGCGCCTCGATGACCTTGGCCTGGGCTTCCACGACCTGGGTGCTGAGCGCGCTCATGGTCTGCGTGCTGACCAGTTGGCCGTCGCCGGATACAGCCAGCTTGTTGTCG
>JAHJOS010000151.1 GCA_018820005.1 Alphaproteobacteria bacterium
CCCCACTTGCCGCGGGGATTGCAGGATAGAGCCATTTCAAGCTAGAAAAGGGACATGGCTGCGATAGACGTCAAAAACATTCAGAGAATTGGGTTTCTGCTTGCTCCGAATTTTGCGCTGATGTCCTTCGCGTCGGCGACGGAGCCCTTTCGGGCGGCCAATCTTGTTGCCGGAACAGAGCTTTATGAAATAGCAACGCTGTCAACTGACGGCAAAGCCGTGACAAGTTCTTCGGGACTGTCCGTGGAGTGCCACGATATTTCAGCGCTTGGCGACGGTTGCCATATCCTGTTCGTCTGTGCAGGTGGCGGGCCGCAGGATTGGCACATGACTGAAAGGACTTATGGGGCGCTGAGACGGCTGGCAAGGCAGGGCGTCAGGATCGGTGGCATATCAAGTGGCGCGTATGTTCTTGCCGCCGCGGGATTGATGGAAAACCGGGATTTCACCATTCACTGGGAACACGCCCCGGTCTTTCGCGAGGCCTTCAGCCATCTGTCCCCGCGCCAGGCGCGGTATGTGATCGATGGAGACCGGCTGACATGCGCCGGTGGGGTGGCGCCGCTCGATATGATGCACGCCCTCATTGCCGAGCGGATGGGGTCGCATTTCGCCCGCCGGGTCAGTGATTGGTACCTCCATGCCGTGATTTCGGAACCGGAAGCACCGCAGCGAGGATCATCTGCCGAACGTTTCGGCACCCATCATCCCGCTTTGCTGACGGTGATTGAAAAGATGGATGCGACAGTCGAAAATCCTCTGGATCGGACATCCATGGCAAAACTGGCAGGCGTCAGCGTGCGCCACCTCGACCGGCTTTTTGCTACGCATCTCAAAACCGGGTTCCTGGACACATACCGCGCTATCAGGCTCAAGCACGCGAGGCGTCTTCTGGAGCAAAGCCCGCTGTCGATCTCCGAAGTCGCGTTCGCCACCGGCTTTTCGAGCGCCGGACACTTTTCTGGCAGCTTCAAGAACGCCTTCGGTGTCACGCCAAAGGCGGCGCGCAAGAAGCTGTCCTCCGCCAAGTCGCCCGGAATATAATTCATCGTCAGAGCCGGCGAGAGCGCTGGAATGATGTGCGCCTGTCGGCTCTGATCACGTGTTTTGCGGGTAGCTGATGATCGACAGATAGCGGGCGGGCAATTGGGTAAGTTTTTCCGGGCCATGCGGAGCGTCGGCATCGAAGAACAGGGTGTCTCCAACGGTGAGGGTATACACAGAGTCCCCGTGCCTGTAGTCAATCTCGCCTTCCAGCATATAGATGGTTTCAATCCCTCCATGCTGGAAGGTGCGGAACACATCCGATGTTTCATTCAATGTTATCAAATAGGGCTCGACCACAACACCGGACGTGTTTGCTCCGATGTGCCCCAGCAAATTGTATTGATGCCCGGCGCGCGTGCCCCTGCGCTCCAACTCAACACCCTGTCCAGCCTTGGTGAGTATCGCTTCCCGGTGTTGTTCATATCCACGGAAGAAACTCGTCAAGGGGACAGAGAGGGCATGGGCAATGGCCTGCAATGTTGTCAGCGATGGAGACGTGTTGCCATTCTCGATCTTTGACACCATCCCCACGGATAGGCCGGTTTCAATAGCCAGAGTCGAAACCGTCATCTCGCGCAAATGCCTGATGTTGCGGATCTCGCGACCGACCGCGACTTCCAAGACCTTTTCCCGGCCGTCTGCGCTGACTTGATGTGGATCTTGATTGAGTTTGACTGTCATGACGTCTGGAATATCAAGGGACCGAAGGTGTGGCAACGCAAAGTTAAACTCCCAATTATCGGCGGAATGGGCCGGCCAGTTCCTTTTTTGGCATCGTGGCCCGATGCCTGGCGTTGTTGGCCGCGGCTGGGACCGCGTGTTCCGACGCCATGCCCTGAAAGGAGCGTGGAACCGTCTTGCTAAACTGGGCAGGGGCATACTCCCGGTTTTGAACCCTTGGGCATGGCGAAAGTTGAAGTTGCTGAAATCCGCAGGGAAACGAACTCAATCCTGCTTCTTGCATTCAAAGGCTGTTTGCGTATTGATGAGCTGCTTCGTATCCGCAAGCCTTGTGCGGGATTTGTTTAGATAGAAATATGCCGGCTGAAAAAAACTCTGATTTCATAAAGATAGGTAGTCTGTTCTCACGGACCGGTGTGACAGCTTTTGTTGAGAAAACGCTCAGCAATGCGGTATCTCTGGCTGTTGCCGAGGTTAATGAGAACGGCGGCATCAACGGGCGTCTGCTTCATCTGGAAGAAGGGGATCCGAAAGGGGATCTCAAATTATTTCAAACAGAAACACAAAGATTGCATGATGAGGGTGTAACGAATTTTTTTGGATGCTATCTATCATCATCTCGAAAAGTTACGTTACCGATTGTTGCCAGGCACCAGAAACTTTTGTTTTACCCGACATTTTATGAGGGCTTTGAGTTTTCCCAGAACTGTGTGTATTCGGGTGCTGTTCCGAATCAAAATACGTTTTGGCTGGCAGATTACATGCTCGACCATTATGAGAAGAAATATCTTCTTGTCGGTTCAAATTATGTGTTTCCATATGAGACAAACCGCGTCATGCGCGATCTTGTGGCCAATCGGGATGGCGATGTCGTCGACGAGATCTACATTCCCTTGAATCCCGACAAGGAAGATATCGCCCGGGTCATCGGGAAGATCAAATCCGCCTTGCCGATCGTTGTGTTTTCCACCCTGGTGGGAGAAGGCGCGGTCGCGTTCTACAAGGCCTACAAAGAAGCAGGCATCGATCCGACAACCAGTCCGATTGCAAGTTTGATCACTGGCGAAGCCGAGCTGGAGCAAATCGGCATCGAAGCCTCCATCGGGCACGTGACCGCCGCGCCCTACTTCAGTTCGATGACAAGCCCGCAAAACCTCAAATTCGTGACGCGCTACCGGGCCCGATATGGCAAGGCTTCGCCGATCTGTGCTGCCGCGGAAGCAGCCTATCTTCAGGTCCATCTGTTTGCCGAGGCCGCGAGAAGGGCCGGAGCAGTGGACAGGGAGAGCATTCTGCGCGTGCTCAGCACATTCAGTTTCGAGG
>JAHJOS010000152.1 GCA_018820005.1 Alphaproteobacteria bacterium
ACAAGTACAAGTCCCGCATCAAGATTCTGGTGCACGAGGAAGGCCTTGAGACCATAAAGGGCCAGGTCGAGGCCGAGTTTGCTGAGGTCCGTGGCGGCGTGCTGACACTGCCGCGGGAAGAGGTCGACCGCATCACGGCCTATTTTGCGCCGCCGCAGTTCACCAAGCAGCAGGCGACCAAGATCGATGTGGCCTATCAGTCCATCATCGATCCCGCCTATGGCCGCTGGCTCGATCACAATATCAATTCTCATCGCGTGCCCGGCTATGCCTCGGTCACCGTCTCGCTGAAGCCGGTTGGCGGCGCCCCGGGCGATGCCACCGACAAGCAGATGGACGATATCGCCGACATCGCCGAGCGCTATGGCTTTGACGAGCTGCGCGTGACGCATGAGCAGAACCTGGTGCTGCCGCATGTGGCCGTCGCCGATCTGCGTTCGGTCTATGACGCCCTGGTCGCCACGGGCCTCGCAGAGGGCAATACCGGCCTGATCACGGACATGATCTGCTGCCCGGGGCTCGATTTCTGCGCCCTGGCCAATGCCCGTTCGATCCCGATCGCCCAGGAAATCTCGCAGAAATTCGCGTCGCCAGAGCGGCAGGCGGACATTGGCGATCTCAAGATCAAGATTTCGGGTTGCATCAATGCCTGCGGCCATCACCACGTCGGCCACATCGGCATCCTGGGCGTGGAGAAAAAGGGCGGCGAGCTCTACCAGATCACGCTGGGTGGCGATGCCACCGAACATGCCGCCGTGGGCAAGATCATCGGGCCCGGATTTGAGGCTGATGCCGTGCCAGGGGCGATAGAAACGATCGTTGATACCTATATCGCGCGTCGCAACAGCGCCGATGAGAGCTTCATCGCGGCCTATCGCCGGCTTGGTGAAGCGCCATTCAAGGAGGCCCTCTATGGCACACCCTAAGCTGGCTCACGTTCCCGCGGCGCACGACAAGTTGCGGGCGCTCGGCATTTTGTCGCTGAATGGCATGTTCGACGAGATGGACGCCGTCGGCGTGCTGCGGCTCGCCGCTACTGACGTGCTGCCGGGCGATCTGGCCATTGTCTCGTCTTTTGGCGCCGACTCGGCCGTTTTGCTGCATCTGGTGGCGCAGGTGGACCCCAGCCTGCCAGTGTATTTTCTTGAGACCGGCAAGCATTTCGCCGAAACGCTCGACTATGTCGAGACGCTCAAGTCCCATCTTGGGCTGATCAATGTGCATGCCATCCATCCCAACCAGGAGGATATCAAGCGCTTTGATCCAAAGGGCGAGCTGTGGGAGACAGATCCGGACAGCTGCTGCCATATCCGCAAGACCGAGCCACTGGAGCCTATCACCGAGCAGTATGGCGGCTGGGTCACGGGTCGCAAGCGCTTCCAGACCCAGGAGCGCGGCGTGCTGCCGCATTTCGAATTGACGAGCGATGACCGTATCAAGGTCAATCCTTTGGCCTACTTTACCGATGCCGACGTCAACCAGTACAAGATCGACCACGGATTGCCCGAGCATCCGCTGTTCTCCAAAGGCTACAAGTCCATCGGTTGTGCGCCTTGCACATCCGTGGTTGCCGAAGGCGAGGATCCGCGGGCGGGACGCTGGCGCGGCCTTAACAAAAAAGAGTGCGGCATCCATTTCGACTTCAACGGAGCGATTGCCTCGCCCATGACAGCTGCAGCCCGCCACACCCTCTGGAAAGACGGCGCATTCATTGCCGATCCATTCCACGAATGGGAAGAGACTTTCGCGCCGGCATCGGCCAGCTATACCCATGTACCCCTGGCGGTTTTCCTCGCCAACCGGGACGCTTTCCTTGCCAATCCACACCCTTTGGGCCTGCTGGTCGCACCGGGGGACCGTGTCGAGGACGTCGCCGAGGATCTGGGTCGGTTTGCATCCATCGCCATCAAGTTCCCGGCCTTCACAGATGGACGCGGCTACTCCAGTGCTCGCCTGCTGCGTGAACGATTCGAATTTGCCAATGAAATCCGTGCGGTAGGCGATGTCCTGCAGGATCAGATTCCGTTGATGCGTCGTTGCGGAATCAACGCGCTGATCGTCACGCATGAGCCGACCCGCGCCGCATTGCATGAAAACCGCCTGCCAGAGGTTGCTCTGTTCTATCAGCCCGTTGGGATGACAGAGGTTCCTGTTGGCACGCGGCCCTTTCTTCGTCGCGTCTCCTGAGCTAAGTGGAGCGCGTCCGTCAGGGATACGGGCGCGCGCATGACTTTCCCCGCAATGGATGAGGGCGGTTGCCCTCCAAATGGACTTTGAGACCAATGAGCACTGAAATCACAACCGATGTCGTCGTCATCGGCGCCGGCCCCTGCGGGCTGTTTGCAGCCTTTGAACTCGGGTTGCTCGATCTCAAATGCCATTTCATCGACATCCTGGATCGGGCGGGCGGGCAGTGCGCCGAGCTCTATCCCGAAAAGCCGATCTATGACATTCCCGGCTTTCCGGTGGTCACGGGCCAGCAGCTGACCGACAACCTTATGGCGCAGATCGCGCCGTTCAGCCCCGAATTCCATTTCAACCGCATGGTCAATTCCATCGTCAAGCAGGACGACGGCTCGTTCGATCTGACCACCGATGCCGATGAAGTCTTCCACGCCAAGGTGGTGGTGATTGCTGCCGGTGGTGGCTCGTTCCAGCCCAAGCGCCCGCCGGTGGATGGCATTGAGGCCTATGAGAACAAGTCCGTGTTCTATTCGGTCCGCAAGATGGACGATTTCCGCGGTCAGGACGTGGTGATCGTCGGCGGCGGCGACTCGGCGCTGGACTGGACGCTGAACCTGCAGCCGATTGTCAATTCGCTGACGCTGGTGCATCGTCGCGCCGTGTTCAAGGCCGCGCCGGCATCGGTCAACAAGATGCAGGAGCTGGTGGCCGAAGGGAAGATCAACTTCCTCACCGGCCAGATCGGCAAGCTCGACGGTGCCGACGGCCAGCTGACCCATGTGCACCTGACCACGGACGCCGGCGACCTTGCCGTGCCGGCAACGCGCCTGCTGCCATTCTTCGGCCTCACCATGAAGCTGGGTCCTGTTGCCGACTGGGGCCTCGAGCTCAATGACAACACCATCGTGGTCGATACCGAGAAGTTCCAGACTTCTGTGCCAGGCATTTTTGCGATTGGCGACATCAACGCCTATCCCGGCAAGCTCAAGCTGATCCTGTCGGGCTTCCACGAGGCCGCGCTGATGGCGCAGGCCGCCAAGGCTATCGTCGCGCCGGGCGAGCGCGTGGTGTTCCAGTACACCACCAGCTCGACCAAGCTGCAGAAGAAGCTGGGCGTGGCATAATGAAGATCCTTGTGACCGACCAGGCCGGCGTTGACCACGAGCTCGAAGGGCTCGAGGGCTGGCGAGTCATGGAGGTCATCCGCGACTGGGGCCTCAACATCAAGGCGGAATGCGGTGGCGCGCTGAGCT
>JAHJOS010000153.1 GCA_018820005.1 Alphaproteobacteria bacterium
CCCTCACGTCGCGAGCAAGCCTCGCACGATGACGGCCCCACCGGCACTGTTATCGACTAATTGACGCGGGATGGAGCAGCCCGGTAGCTCGTCAGGCTCATAACCTGAAGGTCGCAGGTTCAAATCCTGCTCCCGCAACCAAAAAACCCCAGTTAAGCCAAGTGCTTAGCTGGGGTTTTCCTTTTTGGGTGCTGTGGAATGGTCGCTGGATTGCCAGGACATTTCCGGCATTGCCGTAAACAGGCAGCGCTTGGATTTTGCGAGCGTTTGCGCGCCGGGAACGGGGGGACAGGGCGGCGGAAAAAACGGTGGCGCCGCGTTTGGCGACAGGTTGAATCAAATTGCGCCGATTGATGCTGGCCGGCGCGGCAAATTGCCAATTCGGCTTTCATTTTCAAGGCTTTGGGGTCAGGGCGCTGTGCCGGTGCCGGGCTTAACTATACGCGGACAGTTCACGTTCAATCGCAGGGTAATCGCGCTATAGCAGAGGGGCAGGGGCCACACTGGCTGCTGCGGCTTTGCGGCAAGGACTACCCATGAATATCGACAAGCAACCGTCTGGGACCAAGACGAAGCTGCTGATCGTCTTCGGAACGCGACCGGAGGCGCTCAAGTGCTTTCCCGTGGCGCGGGCCGCGCTGGAGCATCCGGGCCTGGTGACCGAAATCTGCGTGACGGCACAGCATCGCGACATGGTCGACCAGGTCATCGCGCTGACCGGCCTGCCGGTCGATTATGATCTCAACATCATGCAGCCGGGCCAGACGTTGTTTGACGTGACGGCGCGGGTGCTGACCGGGATGCAGGACGTATTGGAACAGTCCAAGCCCGATATCGTGATGGTGCAGGGAGATACCACCACCGCCATGACGGCCTCGCTGGCGGCGTTCTACAAGCGCATCCCGGTGGCCCATGTCGAGGCTGGGCTGCGCAGCCACGATATTGATTCCCCGTTTCCCGAAGAGCTGAACCGCCGTATCACTGGCGACATCGCCCGCTGGCACTTCGCCCCGACCACGGCGGCGCGCGATAATCTTCTGGCCGAGGGCAAGGACGCGGGCACCATCTTTGTCACGGGCAACACCGTGATCGACACGCTGCTGCATTTCTCGGGGCAGCTTGATGGCGATCTGGCGCTGCGCACCCAACTGGCGGTGCGGTTTCCCTTTCTTGATGCCGGCAAGAAGCTGATCCTGGTGACCGGCCACCGCCGCGAGAATTTCGACGGCGGCATTGAGCGCATCTGCGCCGCGCTCAAGGTGCTCGCCACCCGTGGCGATGTGCAGATCGTTTATCCGGTGCACCCCAATCCCAATGTGCGCGGGGTGGTCGAGGCCGAACTGGGCGATGTTGCCAATGTGTTTCTGATCGATCCGCAGGACTATCTGCCGTTCCTCTATCTGCAAAAGCAGAGCTATCTGGTGCTCACCGACAGCGGTGGGGTGCAGGAAGAGGCGCCGTCGCTGGGCAAACCCGTGCTGGTGCTGCGGGAGAACACCGAGCGCCCCGAAGGCGTTGCCGCCGGCACGGCACGGCTGGTGGGCACCGATGTCGATCTGATCGTTTCGTCTGCCGCGAGCCTGCTTGATGATCGCGCCGCCTACGCCGCCATGGCTGAGCGGCACAACGCCTACGGCGATGGCCGGGCCAGCGCCCGCATTCTTGAGGAGCTTTTGCGCCATGTCTAAAATTGGTACCGTCTCGGTTATCGGCATGGGCTATATCGGCCTGCCCACCTGCGCGATCTTTGCCAAGAGCGGGCTGGATGTGTTCGGCGTTGATGTCAACGAGGACGTGGTTGCCAAGGTCAATCGCGGCGAAATCCACATTGTGGAGCCCGAGCTTGACGGGCTGATCCAGAAGCTGGTCGAAACGGGGAGCCTCAAAGCCTTTACCAAGCCACAGCAGGCCGATGCCCATATCGTTGCAGTGCCGACGCCGATCATGCCCGACCACTCGCCCGACGTCAGCTATGTCATGGCAGCGGCGCGCAGCCTGGCCCCGGTGCTCAAGGCCGGCGATCTTGTGGTGCTGGAATCGACCTCGCCGGTGGGCACCACGCGCGCGATGTCGGACCTGCTGGCCGATCTGCGACCCGACCTGAAGTTCCCGCACATCTATGGCGAGGATGCCGATGTGCTGGTGGCCTATTCGCCCGAGCGCGTGCTGCCGGGCAAGGTGCTGACCGAACTGGTGGACAATGACCGCTCGATCGGCGGGCTGTCCAAGCGCTCGTCCGAGCGCGCGGTGGCGCTCTACACCAATTTCGTCGCCGGCGATCTCTATATTACCAGCGCGGAAAGCGCCGAACTGGTGAAGCTGACCGAGAATGCGTTCCGCGACGTCAATATCGGTTTTGCCAACGAGTTGGCGGCGGTGTGCCAGCACATGGGGCTCAATGTGTGGGAGGTGATCGACCTCGCCAACAAGCATCCGCGCGTCAATATCCTGAGCCCGGGGCCGGGCGTGGGCGGGCATTGCATCGCGGTGGACCCCTATTTCATCATCGACGCAGCCCCAGAGAGCACCGACATCATGCAGGCGGCGCGCCGGATCAATTCGGACCGGCCGCACAGCGTGGTGCGCGACGTTGAACTGCTGCTCGACCCCAGTCGGCGCCAGACCATTGCCTGCCTGGGCCTGAGCTTTAAGCCCAATATCGACGACATGCGCGAAAGCCCCGCCGTCGAGGTGGTGCGCCTGCTCTCGGAGCGGCGCGATATCGAGATCCTGGCCGCCGAGCCGCATGCCAAGGCGCTGCCCAAGTCGCTCGAGGGCCGCGGCATCGTGTTCACCGATGCGCTGACGGCCATCGACAAGGCCGATATCGTGGTGCTGCTGGTGGATCACCGTCACTTCAACCTGATCGATCCCGAGGCGCTCAAGGACAAGAAGCTGGTCGATACGCGTGGCCTGTGGACGTGGCGCAAGGGCCGCCGGACCGACGCCCGTATCGAAGGGCGCAACAGCATGAACCGCCCGCGCCGGCGCAGTACCGACAAGGCCGCCTGAGGCCGGCCAATCATCCCTGCAAAAGGGGCCGCAGCCAAGACGCTGCGGCCCCTTGCTGTGTTTTATGTGTGCGCCGACCGGTGGATCGTCAGACGCGCGGGTGCTCCATTGCACTTGGCGGTGGCACGGACTAAGCAGCAGGCATTGTGCGCAATCTGCGTGCAGGAGGACTGGCCGGTGACTGAGACTGATCGATGAGTGTTCCGAGCGCTGTCGCGGGGCTGCTGCGGCGTCCCGCCCGTCTGGGCGATGAGGTCTATAGCGCGATCTTTGAGCGCATCATGTCGCTCGAGATCGAGCCGGGCGCCCGCATCTCTGTGGATGCGATGGCCCGGCAGCTGGGCGTCTCGCAAACACCGATCCGCGAGGCGCTGGCCCGGCTCGAAAGCGAGGGCCTGGTGCGCAAGACCCATTTGGTGGGCTATAGCGCCAGCCCGCAGCTGGACGCGCGGCAGGTGGACGAGCTCTATCAGCTGCGGCTGCTGCTCGAGCCGTTCGTGGCGGGGCAATGCGCCTTGCTGATGAGCGATATCGCAATCGGCCAATTGTCCGATACCTGCGAACACATGCAGGCGCTGGCGCCGGTGGCGAGCCTTAACAGCTATGCCAAGTTTGCCCAGCTCGACATGATCTTTCACGACCAGCTGGCGGCGAGCGCGGGCAATAGCCTGATCGTGGACGCGCTGGGACGCATGCACACCCATGTGCATCTGTTTCGGCTGGTGCTGACGCCCCAGGCTACCGATGCGGCAATCGCCGAGCACGTCGCCATTGTCGCGGGCATCAGCAACCGCGATCCGGCAAGGGCGACGGCAGCGATGCGGGCGCACATCGAGCACTCCCGCAAGCGGTTCGAGCGGGCCTAGGCGGTGGGTGAGGGGGCATCGGGGCGTGGCCGGGACGCAATGCCGGTGACAACGCAGATGGCGGCGAAGCAAACCGTCAGATTGAGGATGCCGAACATGGCGTTGGTCAATCCCATCACGAAATAGCCAGCGGTCAGCGCGGCCACGACAATGATCACTCCCGCGCGGGTTGGTGTCGACGGTGCCCGCAGCGC
>JAHJOS010000154.1 GCA_018820005.1 Alphaproteobacteria bacterium
AAGCGCCGCGCCTGATGTGGTTGGCGCTGGCGGCCCTGGCGGCAGGCATCGGCTGGTTCCTGTTTCGCCGCTTGCGCCGCACCCTGCCGGTCGATGAGCGGCTGACCCTGCGCTACTGGCGCAATTCGAGTGTCGTATTGGGGGCCTATCTGCTCTGGGTGCTGGTCGGCGCCGGGGTCACCCGCATCATGGTCGGGTTCAACCGCTCTGGCTGGGCCGATCTGCTGATGGTGGCCTTTTTTGCCGTCTGGGTGCTCTATGGCGCGCTCTGGCTGCTGCGCTTTCTGCCCACCACCCGTCCGCGCGCCGCCTGGCTGGAACAGGGACGGGGCTGGCTGGATGGGCTCGGCCTGCTGTTGCTGGCGGCGCTGGCAACCGGCGCACGCATGCTCTGAAGACCTCGGCGCTGCGTTGCGGGCGTCAACGGCGCGGCGGGGTGGGCAAGCGGGCAACAAACCGCTAGGTCTAGTCAACGCAACGGGGAAAATGTGCCATGCCCACCACGACGTTCCTGGTCGCCTTCGCGACACTGTTCGCCACCGTGGGTGTGGCCGACATCGCCTTCATCTTCGCGGCGCTCACCAAGCATAACACCGCCCAGCAGCGCTTTGCCTTTGCCACGCGCGGCGTCATCATCGCCGGGTTGATCCTACTGCTGTTTGCCGTGCTGGGCAGCGCGATCCTTGAGGTCTTCGGCATTACCATTCCGGCATTGCGCACGGCCGGTGGCCTGCTGCTCTTCCTGATCGCCATCGACATGGTGTTCGCGCGCCATTCTGGCGGCACCGACATCACCGATCAGGAAGAGGTTGAAGCCCGTTCACGCGACGATATTGCTGTTTTCCCGCTGGCCATGCCGCTTTTGGCAGGTCCGGGCGCCATCAGCGCGGTGATCCTGCTGACCACCGGCGCCAAGACCGATCTCGAATTCTGGGCCGTTCTGGCGGCAATCGTGGTGATCCTCTTCCTGGCCTGGCTGACCTTGCTGGTCGCCATTCCGATCCAGCGCCTGCTCGGCGTCACCGGGCTTGCGGTGGTGTCGCGGGTGATCGGTATCCTGCTGGCGGCATTGGCAGTTCAGTTTGTTTTTGATGGCGTCAAGTCCAGCGGTCTTCTGGCGGGCTAGCGGCTTCATTCAATGCGCCGCCCTTCAAGACAAAGGGCAGCCAACCCTGTTGACCGCCCTTGATATGCCCGGCTTTTGAAAAGCCTATTTCTTGGCCGAATTGCCGGCACTACCCGAACCCAGTCCAGTGATCGGCTTGGCGATCTCGACCTTGTCCTTCTTGGGCTTCTTGGCCTCTTTATTGCTGCGCATCTGACCCTTGGCCATCTCACGTCCTCCTGCCTCCGGGCCCCCTGGCCCGGATCAATGATGGTTTGACGCTATGCCTGCGCCTGGGCGCTGGCAAGGCCTGCCAGCAGTCACATCGCGGTCTGGCGGCGCTATTTGGATGCGATGCAGCGGCCAGTTTGCGCCAGAGATGATATCGCTCGCGGATCGCAACCCGTCTGCAGAAATGCCAGCCAGTCGTTCTGGTCGCCATAGAAGGCATTGCGGTCGACCTCGCCCTTGACGCCGCGCACCAGCCCGGTCTGGGTCCACTGCCAGAAGGTCCAGGTGCGGTTGTTGTACCGCATATGCGGCTCGGCCGCCGTCGAGCGCAGCCAGAACGCATTGGGGAAGTATTCGCCCTCGAGCACATCGCGGTGGAAATTCATGTCGGTATAGATGATGGGGAGCTTGCCGGTATGGCGCTCCATAGCGTCGAGCATGACGCGGATCTTTTCGAGCGCATCGGCACGGTTCGGCTTGGTCTTGCACGAGGAGTGGTTGTTCCACTCCAGATCAAGCACCGGCGGCAGGGCATCGGGGTCATTGGGCACATTGGCGATGAACCAGGCTGCCTGTTCGGACGCCAGTGAGCACCAGGTCATGAAGTGATAGGCGCCGCGCGGCATGCCCGCTTCCCGTGCCCGCACCCAATTGGCCCGGAAATTGGGGTCAACATAGTCCTTGCCCTCAGTGGCCTTCATGAACACGAAGTGGATGCCGGACTGGAACGTGGTACGGAAATCGATGTTTTCCTGATAGCGCGCCACGTCGATGCCCTGCACCGGCATGTTGCGCGCCCGGTCGACGCCCGAATGCGGGCGGGCATCGCCCTGGATTGGCCCGTAGAGACCGCCGCCCGACGAACAGGCCACCAGCACACCGGCCAGCAGCGCATAGGCAGCCGCTTTTGTGATCGCGGAAAACGAGGGAAAAGGCCGGCTCAAGGGCATGTGGGCGAAACTCTGCGCAATAAAACAATGGCTTTGAATCAACATGGCCGGGTTAACGGGTGCTTAGGTTAACCACTGTGGCAATCGGCATGGTTAATGCGCCGTATTTTGTTCGCTTTATGTTCTTGTTGCGGCCGGATGAGTTTGCTAAGCTGCCCTTAGGCTTGAGGATTTCGACATGGTCACGCGTGTCCCCACTGTCGCATTTCAAGGCATCCAGGCGGTGCCCGTGGACGTGCAGGTGCAGATTGCGCCCGGCCTGCCCAAATTCATTCTGGTGGGGCTGCCGGACAAGGCGGTCAAGGAAAGTGGCGAGCGGGTGCGCGCCGCGTTGGTCGCGTCCGGACTTGGCCTGCCGCCCAAGCGCATTACCGTCAATCTGGCCCCGGCAGACCTGCCCAAGGAAGGCAGCCACTACGATCTGCCCATAGCACTGGCCATCATGGCGGCCATCGGCGCTATCCCCCAGGACGCCCTCGATGGTTATCTGGCGCTGGGTGAACTGGGCCTGGACGGACGGCTCGCCCATGTCGGCGGCATTTTGCCCGCTGCCATTGCAGCCCAGGGGCGTGGGCTCGGGTTGATCTGTCCGGGTCCGTCCGGCCCCGAGGCCGCCTGGGCCGGCGAGGAACTCGATATCATCGCCGCCGACAGCCTTCTGGCGCTGGCCAACCATCTGACGGGGCACCAACTGGCAGCGCGGCCCCAGCCGCGTCGTTACATTCCCGGTGGTGCTTTGCCCGACCTCAGCGACGTGCGCGGCCAGCAGGTGGCGCGGCGGGCGCTGGAAGTGGCAGCGGCCGGTGGCCATAATCTCTTGATGATCGGTCCGCCAGGGTCAGGAAAATCCATGCTGGCGGCGCGTCTGCCCTCCATTCTGCCGCCGCTTGACTCGCGTGAATTGCTCGATATTTCGATGATCCAGTCCATTGCCGGCGAACTGGTCGGCGGCGCCATTTCCGATCGTCGGCCGTTCCGCGCGCCGCACCATTCTGCCTCCATGGCGGCGCTGGTGGGCGGTGGTTTGAGGGTGCGCCCTGGCGAGGTCAGCCTGGCCCACAACGGCGTGCTGTTTCTCGATGAACTGCCCGAATTTGCGCCCGGCGTGCTCGATAGCCTGCGCCAGCCCCTCGAAGCCGGCGAAACCGTGATCGCGCGGGCCAATGCCCGGATCAGCTACCCCAGCCGGGTTCAATTGGTGGCGGCGATGAACCCCTGCAAATGCGGCATGGCCGGCACGCCAGGCCACACCTGCAAGCGGGGCGATGCCTGCGCCAGTGATTACCAGGGGCGGGTTTCGGGCCCTTTCATGGACCGTATCGACATTCGCATTGACGTGCCCGCGGTCAGCGCCGCCGATATGATGGCGCCGGCCGATCGAGCCGAAAGCTCGGCTGCAGTGGCGGCGCGGGTCGCGCAGGCGCGGCAGCGTCAACGTGAACGCTATCGCGCGCACGGGGCCGACACCGTCTTCACCAATGCCGCGGCCGGACCAACCCTGATCGAAAGACTGGTCAATCCCGATCCTGCCAGCCAAGCCTTGCTGCTGCAGGCCGCCGAGCGCTTTGCACTGTCGGCGCGGGCCTATCACCGCGTGCTCAAAGTGGCCCGCACCCTGGCCGATCTTGCCGGTGTCGAGCAGGTGGGTCGTCCCCATATCGCCGAAGCGCTCAGCTATCGGCTCCCCTTGGCAAGCAGCTAGTGGTCGCGCGGTCCTGTACCGTCCCTCGGGATTGTCGTCGGTGCGCCAGGCCTGTGGATAAGTGTTTCACGTGAATCCTGGCCCGGCACTGTGCGCGGGCGAAGGACAATAGTGTGATCACTGATACACCGATGTGATCGCTCGATTCACGCAAAGGTATCGTTTCAGATTGCCAAAGCGATCAATCCAAACTATCGCAGCCCAACGCGTGCTCGTCGAAATCGGCATTCTCGCGCGTCAACCTGTCGGCATCGTTGTTCGGGCTTCCATGCGTAAATTTGGCAAACTGGTGCAGTGGAACAGCAATGGCGGCTATGGCTTTGTCCGCGATGCCGCCGGCCACGACTATTATGTCCACGTCTCCAAACTGGCGCCGGGACAGCAGCGGCCGCGCATAGACGACAACCTGGAGTTCGACTTGGTCAGCGGGCGCAATGGGCGTCCCGCCGCCAGCAATATTGTCGTGACGCCCGCCGCGCCCGTCGCTGATCGCACCATGCGTGACGTTACCCGTCGCCCCGAGACAGTGTCGCGCTACAAGATCGGCCTGCGCATGATCGCGGCCACAATGATGACGCTGCTGCTGCTCTTGGGCATGACGGCCCAGCATATTCCCCTCTGGTTGGGGGCCACCTATGCGTTGATGGGCGCTGCCTCGGCGCTGCTCTATCGTTTTGACAAGCACTATGCCCTGACCGGCCGTTGGCGCGTCAGCGAGACCAATCTGCATGTTGTCGATCTCTGTTTTGGCGTTATCGGCGGGCTCGCGGCGCAAGAGCTCTATCGCCACAAGACCGTCAAACCGGCCTTTGTCGCGACGACCTGGACAATTGCGTTGGTGCATGTGGTGGGGCTGACGGCGCTGGCGCTGGGCTGGCTTGGGGCGATCATTCCGTTTCACGGCTAGACACGCCGCCCCCGTTGGGGGCGACGCGTCGGGGCGGCCCTCGCTAGTGGAACTGCGCCGCTTCGGTGGAGTCGGCCATCGCCGTGGTTGCGCTGCTGCCAGCGCTGACCGCCATCGACACCGCATCAAAATAGCTGGTCCCCACTTCGCGCTGGTGCCGCACGGCAGAAAACCCATGCGCCTCGGCGGCGAACTCGGCCTGCTGCAGCCGCGAATAGCCTGCCATGCCATCGGCCTTATAAGCCCGGGCCAGCTCGAACGTGGTCAGGCTCAGATTGTGGAAGCCGGCCAGCGTGATGAACTGGTACTTATAGCCCATCGCCGCAATCTCGCGCTGGAAGCTGGCCATGGCAGCTTCGTCCATGTGTCGCGCCCAGTTAAAGCTCGGCGAACAATTATAGGCCAGCATCTGTTCGGGGTGCACCTTGCGCACGGCCTCGGCGAATTTCTTCGCTTCTGCCAGGTCGGGCTTGCTGGTTTCGCACCAGATCAGGTCCGCATAGGGCGCATAGGCAATGCCACGGGCAATGGCAGCGTCGATGCCCCCCTTGAGCTTGTAAAAGCCCTCGGGCGTGCGTTCGTCGGTGACGAAGGGCGCGTCATAGGGGTCGATGTCGGAAGTGATCAGCCGCGCGGCCTCGGCATCGGTGCGCGCCATGATCAGCGTGGGCACCCCCATCACATCGGCCGCCAGCCGCGCCGCATTGAGCGTGCGGATGAACTGGCTGGTCGGCACCAGCACCTTGCCGCCCAGATGACCGCATTTCTTCTCGCTGGCCAGCTGATCCTCAAAGTGCACCGCCGCGGCGCCAGCCTCGATCATGGCCTTCATCAGTTCGAACGCATTGAGCGCGCCGCCAAAGCCGGCTTCGGCATCGGCAATGATGGGCACGAAGAAATCGAGGTCCGTGGTGGCAATGCCCTCGGCCTGCTCCATGGTCTGGATCTGGTCGGCGCGCTGCAGCGCCCTGTTGATGCGCTTGACCACGTCGGGCACGCTGTCGACCGGATAAAGGCTCTGGTCGGGATACATATTGCCACTGCTATTGGCATCGGCCGCCACCTGCCAGCCAGAGAGGTAAATGGCCTTGAGCCCGGCTTTGACCTGCTGCACTGCCTGGTTGCCGGTAAAAGTACCCAGCGTGGGCACGAAATCTTCGCTGGCCAGCAGTTCCCACAGGCGGCGGGCGCCATTCTGCGCCAACGTGTGCTGGATCGGCAGCGAGCCGGAGAGGCGCGCCACATCGGCCTGGGTAAAGTTGCGCGCAATATTGCGCCAGCGATCGGGGGCATAGTCGGGTGTCGGAAAGGCTTTGGGCAGGCTTGGCTTGTCGAGCATGTCGGTTCTCCTCAATTGGGACATGGCTCCGCCGGCCCGGTGGACAGGCGGATTGGTGATTCACGTGGAACAGTGTTGGCCGGTCTGGCTCTTGTCGGCAGGTTCTTGCCGGTGGCCTAGCCCAGCACCTTCCGGCTGAAGGTGGCGGCGATCATGCCGCTGCCCGAGACGGTCGCCGTGCTGCCGTCATCGCCCACCATCGAGAATTGGTGACGACCGATCTTGCCGGCAATCGCATAGCCCTGGCTGCCCAGATCCTGCGCCTTGAACTGAGCCATGGCCTGCGCCGCCGTTGGGGCCATGATGGTGAGATATTCTTCGCGTTCGCTGATGTTTGGGCTCATGTCAGATCTCCTCGTTTGTTGATGTAAAGATTTGACAAAACGCCCAGACATGCAAGAAGTATGGCACTAACGCCTTGTAAAGCTGTAAATCAGCGTACAGGCTCCGGCAGGAATTCTGTAAATCCTGTCAATGCCGTCTGGGAGGACACCGATGAACGAGAGTGCTGATCGCCAGATCGGCGGGCGTATCAAGCGGCTGCGCCGCCTGCGTAAATTGACCCAGGCCGATCTGGCGAGCGCGCTGGGCATCTCGGCCAGCTATCTCAATCTGATCGAGCACAATCGCCGCAAGGTGACCGTGCCGCTGCTGTTTTCCATCGCCGGCCATTTCGGCGTCGAACCCGGCGAACTCGTCGACAGCGACGATGGCCGGCTGCTGGGCGATCTGATGGAGGCCTTCGGCGACGATATCTTTGCCGATAGCGACGTGACCAACCTCGAGATTCGCGACCTCGCCCAGGCCAACCCTGCCGCTGCCCGGGCCATCCTCAAGCTCTATGACCGCTATCGGTCCATCACCAAGCCGGACGCTGCCATGCCGGCAAGTGAGGGCACCGAGCCGTTTCATCTGGCCACCGATGCCATTTCCGATTTCCTGCAGGAAAACGCCAACCACTTCCCCGCGCTCGAAGCGGTTGCCGAGCGTTTGCGCGGCGATATCGATCGGGCCGGCGATGGTTTCGAACCTGCGCTGCGCAGCTATCTGGCCAATGTGCTGGGCGTTGATGTGCAACTGGCCTCCCTGCCCCATGGCATCGCGCGCCAGGTCGATCAGCAGCGCGGCGCCCTGCTCGTCTCCGACATTCTGCCAGGCGAATCGGCACTGTTTCTGGTGGCGCATCATCTCGCCCAGGTGGCCGGCGCCGGCGAGATTGCCGCCATCATCGCGGCGTCCAGCCTGCCCGAGGGCGACGCGCCAGCGCTGGCTGGCAACGTTCTGGCGGCCTATCTGGCTGCAGCGCTGGTCATGCCCTATGCACCCTTCCTGCGCGCCTGCCGCGATTATCGTTATGATATCGAGCGCATCGCCCGCCGCTTTGGCGCCAGTTTCGAGCAGGTCTGCCATCGCATGACCACACTGCAGCGCCCCGGGGCCAGCGGCATTCCCCTGCATCTGGTGCGCACCGATATTGCCGGCAATATTTCCAAGCGCTTTTCGCTCTCGGGCATCCACATTCCGCGCCATTCGGGCGCTTGCCCGCGCTGGAATGTCTATTCGGCTTTTCTCTCGCCCGAGCGCATCAATATCCAGCTCAGCCAGATGCCGGATGGCCAGCGCTATTTCTGCATCGCCCGCACCATTGCCAAGGGCGATCATCGCTACAACGCACCGCGCCGCTATATGTCGATCGGCCTGGGCTGCTCGATCCACCACGCGCGCGAGATGATCTATTCCGACGGCGTGGACCTGACCGGCGAGAGCCAACTGGTACCCATCGGCGTGGGTTGCCGTATCTGCCCGCGCCTTGAATGCGGCCAGCGCGCCCATCCACCGGCTGACCACCGTTTCCGCTTTGATGACACGATCCGGCCGGAGAGCCTTTATGGCCGGATGACCTAGTTTGTGGTTCTAGCTTTGCGCGGGGTCCCGGTGGTACCAGCCGCCATCCCAGCTTTCGCGCCACTCCCGCTCCAGCACGGCGCGGCGCTTGCCATAGCGTTCCTCGGTCACGCTTAGTTCGGCGATGCGATCGGTGCGGAAATTGCGGAAGGCGGTGCGCAGGCAGCACCAGGCGGCAATGGTCTGCTTGCCCTCGTAATAGGCCAGTTGCACCGGCCAGATCGTGCGTTCCGAGGCATTGCCGCTTTCGTCCTGATAGGCAATGCGTAATGCCTTCTCGGTCCGCATTGCCAGACGCACCTGCCCCAGCACGGGCATGGGCTGGCGCGAATTGGCGTTCCAGACCGCCACGGGCCACAGTCCGGTATCATTGATGCGGTCGCGCAGATCCTCGGGCGATGCCGTGGCGATTTTGGCCAGCGCATTTTTGGCAGCGGCACCAAGCCCGTCATCGGGCTGCGCGCCCACCCAGCGGGCGCCCAGCACCAGCGCCTCAAGTTCTTCGGGTGTGAACATCAGGGGCGGCAGGAAAAATCCGGGCTTCAGCATATAGCCAACCCCCGCCTCGCCATCGATGGGCGCGCCCAGCCCCACCAGGGTCTGCACGTCACGATACATCGTGCGCACCGAGACGCCCTGTTCCTCGGCCAGTTTTGCCGCCGTGACCGGCTGGCGGTGGCGGCGCAATGCATCCATGACGGCAAACAGCCGCTCGGTCTTGTCCATGTCCGGCTCCCCTGAACAAAACCGGAATGCCAGATTCCCCGGGCGACGCCAAGGCCCTGCCGCACCACATCAGTGGCGGCCCGCGATCGCGTGGTGTCCAAACCGATTGGTCTTTGGGCCATGGCCCGCTCCCCTGCTGGTCAGGGGAGCAGTCTCACACGGCCTGCTGACGATAGACGGCAGCAGCGATCAAGCGTGACAGCGGGAGCTGTCACGCGATTTCGATATCGCACCAGTGGTGGTAGGCGCGGTCGGGCGTGCAGATCACATTGGGGAAATGCGGATTGTGCACGGCATCGGCAAAGGCCTGGTCTTCGAGGCACAGGCCCGAATGCTTGCCATAGGATTTGCCGCCGAGGCCCGGCACCGCAATATCGGTCCACACGCCATTGTAGACCTGAAGGCCCGGCCGATCGGTCCAGAGCTTGAGGGTCAGGGCGCCGTCCGGCCCAACTACAGTGGCCACCGGTTCGCTGGTCTTGCGGCCGGTGTCGAGCACCATACCGATGTCATAGGCCACCGGATTGCCCTTGGCGTCGCGCATGGTGCGCGCCTGGCGCAGGTCATACTGCGTGCCGCGCGACGGCAGGATGGCCCCGGTCGGCGCCAGATCCTCACCCAGTTCGGTATAGGCGCTGGAATTGACCTGGATGGAATGATCGAGAACATCATCGCCGGAGCCCAGGTTGAAATACTGATGCTGCACCAGGCTGATCGGCGTCGCCGTATCGGTGGTGGCGTTGAGTTCGAGCCGCAGCTTGTTGCCCTTGAGCGAATAGGTGGCGGCAAAATTGACATTGCCGGGATAACCCATGGCGCCATCGGGGCTGAAGTGGGTGAAGCGCACGGCATTGTTGGCTTCGTCCACCTGCCCGTCCCACACCTGGCGGCCCAGGCCTTCGACACCACCATGCAGATGCAGCGCCCCGGCATTGGGTGGCAGCCGATAGGTCTTGCCATTGAGATCGAAGGACGAATCCTTGATGCGATTGGCGACGCGGCCCGCCAGGGCGCCAAAATGCGGGCTGTGCTCGAGGTAGGCCTCAAGCCCATCAAAGCCCAGCACCACCGTGCGTTCGCCGCCGGCCACCGGCACGCGCCAGTCGCGCACGGCCACGCCATAACCGATGATATCCACGCTCACGCCGGTGTTGCTGACCAGCGAGAACTGGTCCACGCGCTTGCCATTGACGTCGCCGAATTTAGTGACCGCGATGGCCATGATCTCAATCCCCCTGAGTTTTGCGCAGTGGTCTACCCCGCTTTATCGGTTCGCTGCAACGTCACACTTGACCTTTTGAGGGCAGATGCCAAAGCTGGCGCCAAACAGCCAGGGAGCCAGGGTGAACGAGATCGGGTTGAAGCGGCGCGCCACTGTCCACGATGTGGCACGCGCCGCCGGCGTTTCGCTGGCGACAGTTGACCGGGTGCTCAACGGCCGCCCGGGTGTGCGCGCCGTTACCGCCGACAAGGTCGCTGCTGCCATTGCTGCCATTGGCTTCCAGCGCGACCTCTCAGCATCCCTGCTCGCGCGCGGTCGCGATCTCCGGCTGACGTTCATCATCCCCGATGGCTCCAACGAGTTCATGGCCAGCCTTGCCGACGCCGTTGCTGGTCGTGCGGCACAGGCACTGACAGATCGCATGTATATCCAGACCCGGCGCATCCGCGCCCTCGATGGGGCTGCGCTGGCCGCCTCGCTCGACAGCCTTGATCCGCGCGACTGCGACTGTGCCATCATC
>JAHJOS010000004.1 GCA_018820005.1 Alphaproteobacteria bacterium
GGGTCGGGCAAGTCCACGACAGCCTTTCATCTGGCCATATATCTGCTCTACCTGGGCTACAAGGTGGCCTCGATCGATGTGGATAGCCGCCAGCAGACCCTGACCCACTACGTGCGCAATCGGCGCAACTGGGCCAAGGGCCGCGAACTGAGCATTCCGCATACCACGCATTTTCACCTGCCGCTCGCCAGCACGGACTCGCGCAAAGCCAACAATCGCGTCGAGTTCGACCTATTCCGACAGGCCGTGGCGGAGGTCGAGCACGATGCCGATTTTCTGGTTATCGATACGCCCGGCTTTGATACCAACCTCACCCGCCTGGCACACTCGCTTGCCGATACGCTGATCACGCCAGTCAACGACAGCCTGATCGATCTCAGTGTGATTGCCGATTTCGATCCGCTCGATGGCGAGCCGCGCACCATGAGCCACTATTCGCGGCTGGTGCAGCGGGCGCGTTCCGAACGGCTGGCCATCGATGGCAAGACGATTGACTGGGTGCTGGTGCGCAATCGCATTTCCATGCTGTCGTCGCGCAACATGCGGCAGGTTCAGGGCATGCTGGATCGTATTGCGCTGCGCCTGGGGTGCCGGGTTGCCGATGGCATTGCGGAACGGGTGATATTTCGATCGCTGTTCGCGATGGGTCTGACGGTCTTTGATCCGCTGGACGAGGAGTTTTTGTCCGGGCTGCCGTCGCTGTCACATACTGGTGCGCGCGAGGAATATCGCAGTCTGGTTGCATCGCTGAATCTGCCAATCAGCGAGCGGGCCGAGGCGCGCAAGGCGCTCGCGGCGAGCCGATCCGACCCCAATGATGCGCGAAGCCGTTTCGTCAATATCATGAACGGTGATCCCTGAGGGAACCGCCGTTGGGCATGCTGTCAGCGGTTGCCGAAATCCAGACGGATGGCGCGATTGCCGCCCGGCGAAAACACGTCGATGTCGACGGCAACGGGTTCCTGGACCATGCGGCGCGTGCGCGCGGACATGGCCATCACCACGCCCAGTAGATCGCCGACGCTCCGCTTGCGCGGCATGATGCGCTGGGTGATGCCGGCCAGCATGCGGTTGCGGGCCGACATGTCTTCGGACAGCAGGGTAGAGCGGCCGACGAAATTGGCCAACTCGGTCAGTGCAGTACGTTCGCTCATTGGGCTACTCCAAACACAGGCGCCAATTTGCTTCCCCTCGATGGCCGGCAGCATGTCAGCCCCGGCTCGTTGTTTCTTGTCAGCTCTGCATGGCCAGGCAGCTCAGATTCTGCTGCTTGAGCTGGTTGCACATGGCGGTTGCATCGTCGCGACCGCCGAACCCGACGAAGCGGGCGCGGTAGAAAACCTGACCACTCTTTTCAAAGCGTTCCACGTAGGAGCGGAAGTCACCCAGCTTGCCGGCCTTGCCGGCAGCGTCGGCCAGCATGGCGCGGGCGCTGTCCTCGGAGGGACCGGCGCCGATCTGCACCACCCAGCCACCCGGCGTTGTGCCGGTGTCGGCAGTATTAACGCTGCCCGATGTCATCAGGTCGACCGGTTGGGGAGCAGCCTGCACATTGGCCGGCGGTACCATGTCGAGCGGGGCGGACGGCGTGGTCTGGCCCAGGGCCGATGGCGGGGCGCCCAGATTATAGGTGTCGCTCAACCAGGCGCCGATAATGTCCTGGCTCGGATTGACCGGTGCGGGGGCCTGCGATGGCGCGGCCAGCGTATTGGCGGCCTGCACCGCGGGCTGCAGACCGAGATCGGCGGGAATAGGGGCCGGCATCGGTGCTGTTGTATCGGCAAGGGCGACCTGGGTCAGCGCAGCCTGCGGCCTGGCGCCATTGGCGGCGACGAGCTGGGCAAGGCGGAAACCGGGCAGGGGCATGGGCACGACGAAGACCGGCGCGGCCGACGGCGACTGTGCCACCGCAACCTGGACGCTGCCACCCTGACGGCCGGGCATCGGAATTTGAGCCAGATAGGTGCCGCTGCGGGCCTTGGGCAAATATGTAGCCACCAGGTTACGGACCTTCTCGTCACGCGCGCCTGAGGAGTTGAAACCGAAGGCGACCACGACAATGTGGCGGCCGTCCTTGCGGGCGGCGGTCAGCAGGTTGGAGCCGGCGGCATTGATATAGCCGGTCTTGATGCCGTCCACGGCGCCCATGTAGCCCAGCACGCGGTTATGGTTGCCATAGGTCGACTTGCCATAGCTGAAGCTGCGGGTCTGGAAGAACTCGTAGTAGCTTGGGAAATGCTGGTACACAGCGATGCCCAGGATGGCCTGGTCACGCACGGTGGTCACCTGGCCGCCGTCGGGCAGGCCCGAAGCATTGCGATAGGTGGTGTTGCGCATGCCCAGGGCACGTGCCGTTGCGGTCATGCGCTCGGCAAAGCGTTCCTCGGAACCCGAGATATGCTCGGCAATCACGCGGGCCATGTCATTGGCAGAAAGGGTCACCAGCGATTTGATCGCGTCCTGCACCGTAATGGTGGAGCCGGCGCGCAGGCCAAGCTTGGTGGGTACAGCAGCCGCGGCGTGGGCCGAGACGGTCATCTTGGTGGAGAGGGAGAGATTGCCGGCGCTTAGTTCCTGAAACAGGACGTAGAGCGTCATCACCTTGGTCACCGATGCAGGATAGCGGCGGCTGTCTGCCGCCTCCTCATACATGACCTTGCCGGATTTGGCGTCGACGACAATGCCTGCGTATTTGCGCAGGTTGTCGATGGCATGCGCTGGCGCCAAGGTGGGCGCGGTAATGGCAAGGGCCATCAGCACTGCGGCAAAGGCGCGCTTAAATACGATGCGCCAAGGGGATTTCGCCTGGGAAGCCACCCGATACTCCAAACTCTCGGGCACTTCTGTGCCCGTACGCAACTGCAACTACACACAACTCAAGACGGTCTGGCTGAGCCCCCACTCTTCCGGATCGTCCAATAATTCGTGAGTTCTACGCCCCGGCCCGTTACTATTCCGTAAAATGCCGTCGATTTTGGTGGCGCTGTGGAAATCAGGTGACTCGCCGGGACCGTGCTGCGCTTGAGGCGCGTCGCGGGCCGCGGTGCCCGAGCGTGGGAAAGGCAAATGCATGACCAATCAAGCTGGCCGCATGACGCTGTTCACCCGTTGGCAGAATTCTGCTGGCGAGCGGGTGCGCATAGCGCTCAACCTGAAGGGCCTGGACTATGACTATGTCAGTGTCGATGGGCTTGAGCCCGGGGCCTTCGCGCGGATCAATCCGCAGGGGCTGATGCCCGCACTTGGTCTCGACGGCCAGATCGTGACGCAGTCGCTCGCCATCCTTGATCTGCTTGAGCAGATGTTCCCGGCACGACCTCTCTTGCCGGCTGCGCCGATCCTGCGGGCGCAGTCCTTGGCTTTTGGTGCCATCATTGCCTCAGAGATGCATGCGCTCACCGTCAACCGCGTGCGACGATTTCTTGAGGATGGTTTGTCGGCGCCCATGGCTGTCCAGTCTTGGGTGGAGCACTGGCAGGGGCTGGGATTTGCCAGTCTGGAGGCGCTGCTGGCGCGGCGCCCTGCGGACTGGGCCTATTGCTATGGCGATGAGCCAGGCTGGGCCGACCTGCATCTGGTGCCGCAGGTGTCGGCTGCGCAGCGCTTGGGTGTACCGCTGGATCTGTATCCCAGGCTTACGGCGATTTCGGCGCGTTGTTCAGCGTTGCCGGCCTTTATTGCAGCGCGTCCCGATATGCAGCCGGACTTTCCCAAGCCGGGGTAGCCTGGACAAACGGGGTTATTTTGACCGCTTTTGCCCCATCACGAATTCGGGACATGATGCCCCTTAACATGGGGGCAAATTTGCCTACATAATGCTCCTCACCATGCTGCTTCGTTTCTCTCACGACAGATGTACCGCCATGACTTTCGATGACCTCCTCGCACTGCCCGAAGAGGCCCCAGCCGCGCTGCGTCTGGCGCCTTTGGCTTCTCATGCGGGGCCAAAAGACGACGAACCGGGCAAGGGCGGTACCGATACCGGCACCATTACCAAGACCCGGCCCAAGACCAAGCGCCCGAATCTTTATCGAGTCGTGCTGCTGAACGACGACTACACGCCCATGGAGTTCGTCATTCTGGTGCTGCAGGACGTCTTCAACAAATCGCGTGAAGAGGCCGTGCAGGTCATGCTGCATGTTCACCAGAAGGGGGTGGGTGAGTGCGGCGTGTATCCCTACGAAGTCGCCGAAACCAAAGTGACCCGCGTCATGGATACAGCACGCAAGAACCAGCATCCGCTGCAATGCGTGATGGAAAAGCAATAGGAACGTCATATGCCCTCATTCTCTCGCGGACTTGAAAAGGCTCTGCATCAGGCGATGAACCTGGCGCGTGAGCGAAACCATGAGTTTGCTACGCTCGAGCACCTCTTGCTGGCCCTGACCGACGACCGTGAAACGATCGCCGTGCTCACCGGCTGCGACGTCGATGTCGACGCGCTCAAGAGCGACCTTGAAGATTTCATCAATGAAGAACTCGACAGCCTGATCGTGGCCAATGGTCAGGATGCGCGGCCGACTGCGGCCTTCCAGCGCGTCATCCAGCGCGCCGTGATCCACGTCCAGTCGTCCGGTCGCGAAGAGGTTACCGGTGCTAACGTGCTGGTGGCCATCTTTGCCGAGCGCGAAAGCCACGCCGCTTATTTCCTTGAACAGCAGGACATGAGCCGGCTCGACGCGGTCAATTTCATCAGCCACGGCATCACCAAGTCTGGTGCCAGCGAGGAACGCAAGGTGCGCGGTGCCGAAGATGGCGAGAACCATGCCGAAGGCGGCGCGGAGGCCAAGAAAAGCTCGGCCCTGGCCGATTTCTGCGTCAACCTCAACGAGAAGGCCCGGCTGGGCAAGATCGACCCGCTGATCGGCCGCGATGCCGAACTGCGCCGCACCATCCAGGTGCTGTGCCGGCGGTCCAAGAACAATCCGCTCTATGTTGGCGACGCCGGCGTGGGCAAGACCGCCATTGCCGAGGGCCTGGCGCGCAAGATCATCGAGGGCGATGTGCCCGAGGTGCTGCGTGAAGCCGTCATCTATTCGCTCGACATGGGCTCGCTGCTCGCCGGCACGCGCTATCGCGGCGATTTCGAGGAACGCCTCAAGGCCGTGATGAAGGAGCTCGAAAAGCTCCCCAATTCGGTGCTGTTCATCGATGAGATCCACACCATGATCGGTGCGGGCGCCACCTCAGGCGGGGCGCTCGATGCGTCCAACCTGCTCAAGCCGGCTCTGGCGAGCGGGGCGATCCGTTGCATCGGCTCGACCACCTATAAGGAATACCGTCAGTTCTTCGAAAAAGACCGGGCCTTGGTCCGCCGTTTCCAGAAGATCGACGTCAATGAGCCCACGGTTCCTGATGCCATCGAGATCGTCAAAGGCCTGCGCCCCTATTTCGAGGCGTTCCACAAGGTGACCTATACTGACGACGCCCTCAAGGCCGCCGTGGAGCTGAGCGCGCGCTACATCAATGACCGCAAGCTGCCCGACAAGGCCATCGACGTGCTCGATGAAACCGGCGCGGCGCAGATGCTGGTCACCGAGGACA
>JAHJOS010000155.1 GCA_018820005.1 Alphaproteobacteria bacterium
AAACGGTCTTTAGCAATTTGTTTTAAGTGGCTGCAAGCGACCGGCCAAATCACCACTGGGTTGTGATCTAAAGCCAATTGGCGGTTGGCGTCAATTGCAGGGGTTGATAGGAACGCTAAAGGCACCGGGAAACGCAAAAGCATGGACAAGCAAGAGACCTGGCCGCAGGGCGTATTTCCGTCGCGGTTGATCGAGCTGCTGCACAAGCAGGGTGCCATCGGCGCCATGCGCCCGTTCGATGGCGATCAGGTGCAACCGGCCAGCCTTGACCTGCGGCTGGGCGATGTGGCGTTCCGCGTGCGCTCGAGCTTTCTGCCCGGCCCCAGCCATTCGGTGGCCGAGCGCATTGAAGCGCTCAAGCTGCATGAGATCGACCTGACGCGCGGCGCGGTGCTCGAACGCGGCTGCGTCTATCTGGTGCCGCTGCAGGAGAGCCTCGCTCTACCCGATGTGGTGAGCGCCTCGGCCAACCCCAAAAGCTCGACGGGGCGGCTGGACGTGTTCACCCGCGTGATTGGCGACCGGGCGCGCGGCTTTGACCAGATGCCGGCCGGCTACAAGGGTCCGCTTTATCTTGAAGTCAGCCCCCGCACCTTCCCCGTGCTGGTGCGCACGGGATCACGCCTCAGCCAAATGCGGTTCCGGCGCGGCGACAACCGGCTGACCATTGCCGAGCATCAGGCGCTGCACGCCAGCGATACGCTGGTGTTCGACAATGACGTGCCGGTGGGCGAAGGCGTGGCGCTGTCGATCGATCTCAAGGGCGAGGGCCGCAAGGGGCTGGTCGGTTTCCGCTCCAAGCGGCACACCGCCGTGGTTGATGTGGACAAGAAAGCTGCGCTCGACGTGCACGACTTCTGGGAGCCGCTGTTCAACCGCGGGCGCGAGGAACTGATCCTTGACCCCGATGAATTCTACATTCTGGTGAGCGACGAGGCGGTGCATGTGCCGCCCACCCACGCCGCCGAGATGCTGCCGTTCGATCCGCTGGTGGGCGAATTCCGCGTGCATTATGCGGGCTTTTTCGACCCCGGTTTCGGCCACTCGTCGGCTGGTGGCACGGGCAGCCGCGCCGTGCTCGAAGTGCGCAGCCGCGAAGTGCCGTTCCTGCTCGGGCATGGCCAGACCATTGGCCGGCTGATCTATGAACGGCTGGCCGAAGCACCCGACCGGCTTTATGGCTCGGCGCTGGGCTCAAACTACCAGGCGCAGTCGCTCAAGCTGTCCAAGCATTTCAAGCCTTACGTCGAATAGGGTGCCTCGCCGGCAGCCGTAATCATGGCGCGGTAGCGGGCCAGGATCGTCTCATCGCGTTGGAGCGGCGGTACCGGCAGGGCGAGATCGGCCAGGATATTTGCCGGGCGTCCACCCAGCAGGATGGCCCGATCGGCAAGCCGCGCCGCGTCATCGACAAGGTGGGACACGAAGACCACCGTGGGGCGCGTGGCAGCAATCAGCGCGATGACCTGCTGCTGCATCTGATCGAGCAAGACCCTATCGAGCGAGACGAAGGGCTCATCGAGCAACAGGAGCCCGGCATTGACCGCGATGGCCCGCGCCAAGGCGACGCGCCGCTGCATGCCGCCCGAGAGCTGGTGCGGATAAAGCGCTACGGCCTCGGCCAGTCCAACGTGGGCCAGCGCCGAGCGGGCGGCTTGCGCGTCGATGGTGGGGCTGGCAGCCATGACATTGCCCAGCGCCGTGAGCCAGGGCAGCAGCCGCGGATCCTGAAACACAAAACCCGGTGGCGGCGCAGCGGCGGCCGGCGCGTCGGCAATGGTGATGCTGCCAGTAAAGGCGGTGTCGATGCCAGCGATCAGACGCAGGAGCGTCGATTTGCCGACGCCCGATGGGCCGATCAGCGCCACCACGCTTTGTGGCGCGATATCGAGGTGCAGATCGGCAAACAGCGGCGCGTCAGTGCCGGCAAACTGCTTGCGGGTGATGGAAAGGTTCAGGGCCGGACCGGTCGCCATAGCCCCACCCGCCGCTCCAGCGGCCGCAGAAATGCAAATTCAAAAGCCAGCACGACGGCAATGAAGGCCGCCGTATAGGCAAGAATGCCCGTGATATCGAAGAACTGGAAAAAGATGGCGATGTGATAGCCGACGCCGCCATCGCTGCCGAGCACTTCAAACACCAGCACGATCTTCCAGATCAGCGACAGGCCGGTGCGGGCAGCGGCGAGGACGAAAGGCACCAGTTGCGGCGCCGTGACGAGCCGGAGGCGGCGCCAGGCGGAAAAACGGAACACCGAGGCCAGTTCATCGAACTGGGGATCAAAACTGCGGACGCCCTCGCGGATGATGGTGATGACCAGCGGTAGCTTGTTGAGCGTGACAGCCGCGATCAGCGCCAAATCGGTCAGGCCCAGCCAGATGTAGAAAACAATGGCCACCACGATGGCGGGCAGATTGAGCCCGACGACCAGCCAGCCGCCGAGGAGACGATCAAG
>JAHJOS010000156.1 GCA_018820005.1 Alphaproteobacteria bacterium
CAATATCGGCTATCGTCCGTATTGGGGCGCCCTGAAGGGCGCCGAGGGCGTGCTGGTTGATCGCGCCGGCAACGCTCTCGATCGCAGCCTGCTGCTCGCGGCGCTGCTGCAGCACCATGGCCATCAGGTGAGAATTGGCCACGCGACTTTGGACGCCCCTGTCGCTGGGCAACTGGCACAACTGACAAGCGTCCCGCTGAAGGCAGCACCCGTTGCACTGCGGCTTACGCCGGAAATTCTCGCCGTTTTTCTCAATGAAGGGCGGCTAAGTGCCAGCGAGATTTCTGCGTTAGCGACGGAGGGCGAGGCCGAGGGCACCGTGCTTGAGGCGAGCATCTCACAAGATTTAGTGGCCGTGGGCGGTCTGCTCAAAGAAGCGATCGACGAAAGCAATATCACTATTCCTGACCCGATTGCGTCGGGTCGTTGGGCCAAAATGGCATCGGACTTCTATTGGGCTGAGGTCATGGCGTCATCCGGAGACTGGACTCGGCTGGAAACATTGGGAATTGTCGAGTTGGCTGCGCTTAACTTCGCCGCGGCGGACCATTTTGACCCCGAGGCGTTGCCGACAGAACTGCTCCACCGTGTAGAGGCCAAGGCCACTTTGATGGTGCAAACAGAGTCCGGCGTGGAGGAGCGCGAACTGGGCACAGCCGGGCTGACATCGATTGATGCTCTTGGCAAGACACTCAAACTGGCCAATACGCCCCTCGATCTGGGCGGCATACTGGGTGGCTTGCCCCCGACCGATTGGCTCTCTGAACCGGGCCCGGATGATCAATTCGCCTTCACCATCATGGTCGGTGACGAGGTTGTGTCCTCCCGGTTCTACCGGATGTCGGGAGAGGTATCGGACCTGCCGGCCGAGTCGGGTGTTCAGAATAGCCTTGGCGGCGGCTTAGGCAGGCTTACTAATATGATGAACGGTGCCACAGAGCCTGCCGGCAGCGCCGAGGCTATCTCGGTGCAGTATGTGCTTAGCGACAGCCAGGGGTTCGGCCAGCCACTGCAGCAGGAGACGATCACACGGCGCTTGTCCCTCGAGGATCAGCCAACGGCGGATGCTATCAGTTCAGGGGCATTGCCGGGACGATTCTGGACGGCCAAAGCCGCGGTGCTGCCAGCGCGCATCGATGAACAATATGAGGGCTTTCTTCAGTTGCAGCGGCTCTCGGCGATACTCGGTCCGATAAAGGCGGAGGCGGGCAGGATGCTGGGCGTGTCTAGCGATGCTGCTGCTTCGTCATCGGCATTGAACCAGAGCTTGGCTTCAACACTTGCTTCAATGGTGCATCAATTCGAGGCCAACCGCCCGGAGCTCGTTGGCAAAGAGCCTTTTTCCGTCAAGTCGTCGCTGATTATAGAAGAACAAGCTATCTCGAGTGACGCGCAGCAAGCCTCACTTTTGCATTCGATAGATCTCGCACGTATCGGTGAGGCCTCCTATGCGCCGGGCCCGCGCGGTCTGCTTTCCAATGGTGTGTTATGGACCTGGCTGGAGTCTCAGCTGCTCGCAAGAGCATCCGTCGGCCCTTCATCCAGTTTCGGATTTGCGGCCCAGTTCAACGAAGAAGCCGACCAAACGCTCGACTTTGCCAAGCATATCGGAGCGCTACCAGAGAACCAAAATTTCAAGCATGACGTCGACCAGGACGTGTCGTCAGGTCAGCATATAGGCCTGCTCCACCAGTCCGAACGACCGATCTGGTGGAGCCTCGATCCGGAAACCGGGATGGCTATCGGCCGGGTCGTTGGCGGTCGGGGGGATGCACTAGCTGAGTCCGGGGAAATCACAATTATCGTGACTGAAAAAGCTACCGTGGCCGCCGCAAATTACGAACTCGAGGTCAAGTTAGTATTCGACCTGACATATATGATTTACTCATTTGCACAGTGCGTTTTTACGCTGCCCGCTGCCAAAGTTCGTTTCGCTGACCCACTCGGAAAATGCGTCGTCGAGATGTTGGCGAACGGAGTGGCTTTGGGGACTTCTGGAGTTCGGGGTGCTCTTGGCATATCCCTCGCCGTAAAGGCGCTAAATGCGTTGTTTCAGGATCTGCTGTGATGACGCGTTCGGTGAATGGAGTCTGGTTTCCTCTTCACTTGCTCTGCTTCCTGATTACCACCACTTGTATCTCAGCATTGCCTGTAGCGGCGCAAGATGACTTTGATCTGGGCGACCTGTTGCGACAGGCAGAGCAGATCGAAAGCCCGCTTTCAGAACCCTACGTCTGTCCCGAAGCCAATCGCCTGCTCGAGCCGCTGGATGGTGCTAACGCGATTATATCGTTGCGGGTCGAGG
>JAHJOS010000157.1 GCA_018820005.1 Alphaproteobacteria bacterium
AATGGCGAGATGAAAGGCCGTCGTGGACTTGCCCGACCCGCCCTTCTCATTGCCCAGCACGATAACGTGTACGCCCTGCCCGCTCACCAAGTCTCTCCACAAACACGGTGCAATTGTCCGGTTTCGCGGGGCCGCTGGCAAGCGCGCTATGGTGAATAAAGGTTAAAGGCTTAACGGCTGGCTCAGGCCGAAAGGCGCATCGGCTCAACTATCTGCGGCTGTGGAAGATTGAGCGAAGCCACCAGGTTTCGATACTCCTGCCGCGCCGCAACGTGGGACACGCTCGATGCATCGCCACCGCTCAATTCACCGAGCGGATCGAACACAGTCAGCCCGGAAGCGAACAGGGAACGGAAGATGACGCGCTCGGCAATGCCGTCGGAAACGCGGCAGCCAAAGCGCATGGCAACGGCCTCAAGCGTGGACTGCACCTGACGCGCATTGCGCGAGCCGAGCATGGAAATGCGATTGCGTACCAGCACCCAGTCAACGCTCTCGCCGGTAACAGCGAGCCGCTCCGAGCGGGCCCGCTGCACCAGCCGGGCATAGTGGCTGGTCGAGGTGGGCACGCCCGTCTCGGGGTCGATGCGGGCCAGTACATTGATGTCGATCAGGCTGTCGTTGACCGGCGTGACCAGCGTATCGGCCATGGAATGCGCCAGCCGGGTCAGATTGGTGTCGAAGCCGGGCGTATCGATAACAACGAAATCAACGCGGTCTTCGACCTCGCCGACGGCGCGGCGGAACATGTCAAACTCGGCCTGATCGTTTTCCTTGACCGAGTCACCCCAGGCCGACGGCAGGTGAAAATGCTGCGGATTGGGCAGATCCAGCCCGTGCTCGCGCAGATGCGCGCGCCGGTTGCGCACATAGTGCGTAAAGGTCTGCTGCCGGCTATCCACATCGATGCTGGCCACCTTGTGGCCGGCGTGCAGCAGGTAGATCGCCAGGTGGAAGGCGGTCGTGGACTTGCCCGACCCGCCCTTCTCGTTGCCCACCACAATGACATGCGCTCCGCGTCGTGCCATCGCCGTCTCCCAAATCAGTGCGAATTGCTTGAGCACCAACAAGGGCAGTTATGGTTAACAGCCCCTTAACAGCAGGGAGCCGCCAGCTGCTATATCAGCCCCAGCCTAGCCAGATCGGCGGCCAGTTCAAGCGACTGGTCATTCTCATTGGCACCCAGGTCAGGCGGCGCATCGGGCGGCGTCAGATAGCGCCAGCCCTGAAACGGCCGCTTGGGATATGGCAAGGTGCGGATCAGTTCGGGCGCAAGAATGATGTCGCAATAATTCTTGCCCTCGGCGTCGGTGAACGGCGCCAGGCGCACAATCGGCTGCCGACACACCACCTGCCCGCTGATGACCCAGTAGATCGACGCCTTGCCTTCCATCTCGGCGGCGCGCTTGGGCATCATGCGCGTGCGATGCACATGCACATCCTCGCCGTAGTCGGCACCCCACCAATGCGCGCGTTCGTTCCGATAGCTCTCCAGTTCCTCGAAACTGGACACACCAACGCACAGCTTGATCATATGGATCATGCCAGCGTCCCCGGCTTGACCCGGCGCTGGATGACATCGATCTCGTCATCGTCAACGATCCAGGGTTCGCGCAGCGCCAGCGCCAGCCAGGCCTGAAACGCCGGCAGCGCATAGATCGCCTCAACATATCCGGCCGCGACATCGGACACGGCCAGATCATAGGTGCGGATGCGGGTGGCCACCGGCGCGAACATGGCATCGGCGGCTGTGAACGCGCCGAAAAGATAGGGCCCACCCGAGCGGCCCAGCAGGCCGCCCCACAGCATTTCCAGCCGGTGCAGGTCTTTGGCCACCAGATCGGCATCAACCTTGCCGGGATGGGACGCGCGCAAGTTCATCGGCGCCTGTGTGCGCAGCGCTGAAAAGCCGGCGTGCATTTCTGCCGCCGCTGCCCGCGCCAACGCCCGCTGGCCAATATCGGCCGGCCAGATGGCCCGTTCCGGGTGCCTGTCGGCCAGATATTCGATGATGGC
>JAHJOS010000158.1 GCA_018820005.1 Alphaproteobacteria bacterium
GCCCTGCCCTGTCCTTTTGGCGGTCGGACTATTCCCTAGATGCCGCCGTACCAGTCGTAGCCAGTGTCTTCCCAATACCCGCCACGCCCCTTGCCGAAGCTTTCCAGACTATCGACCAGTTCGATCGTGTGCAGGTACTTCGGCTGCTTGTAGCCCAGCGCCCGCTCAATCCGAAGACGGATTGGCGCACCATTGCTGACCGGCAGCACCTGATCGTTCAGCCCGTAGCTCAGGATCGATTGTGGGTGATAGGCATCGATCAGGTCCGAGCTGGTGTAGTAGAGAATGTCCCCGCTCAGTGTGCGTTGGATATTGTCGTAGCAGTGATAGACGCAGAAACGCGCCCCAGACTTGACCCGGGCCATGTCCAGGATCGGGCCAAGCGGCGTGCCCGTCCATTTGGCAATGCAGCTCCAGCCTTCGACACAGTCATGCCGCGTAATCTGGCTGCGCGCCGGCATGTTGCGCAATTCATCCAGCGAGAATTCAAGCGGCTGCTCCACCATGCCGGTGATCTTGAGCTTGTAGCTGGCGAAATCCTGCCCCTTGAGAAACAGATACTCCGGCGTCGATGGGTCGGTCGATCCATTTGGACGCTGCCCCTGCCGGATTTCGCTAGCGGAGAATTCGCGCGCAAGCGACTGGCTGCCGATCAGCGCCCGCTGGGCCTGATAGGTCAGCACATTGGCCCGTTCCATGATCTGTCGGCCCGGCCCGGTCTTATCAGCCAGAAAATCGAACTGGTCGCAGCCGGCCAATACCAGCCCCGACCCTGCGAGCACCGAACTGCGCAGGAAATTACGACGTGTGATCAGCCCGCTCATGGCTTGTCTCCTTCAAGGGTCGTCGTGCCGGGGCTGGCGCGATACCAGCCGGTAATCATCGAGCGTAGCTCGTTGAGCGGCCCGGCCGCCAAAACCATCAGAATGTGGATGATGAAAAAGGCCACCAGCGTCAGCATGACGATGAAGTGGATCGTCCGCGCCGTCTGCCGGCCACCAAACAGATCCAATAGCCACGGGAATGCCGCGTTCATGCCCGGACTCATGGTCAGCCCCGTCAGCACGATCAGCGGAAACAGGATGAAGAACACGCTGAAATAGGCCAGGCGCTGCAGCGGACCATAGGTGCGGCCGTGCTTGAAGCGGAATGTGGCATGATCGACCACGTCACCGGGCACGCCCTTGATGTCGACCGGTCGCACCAGGATATCGCGCCGGATATGGCCATTGATGAAGCTGGCTACGAACCAGATCAGCATCGTCGCCACAAACGTCCAGGCAAAAAAGAAGTGGATCACTCGGCCCGTGCCCAGATCCCGGAACGAGGGGATCGTGACGGCGCCAGGAAACGCGGTGAAACTGGGCCGTTCCGCCGAACCGCTCATGCCCAGAAATCCGGTGGTCTCGAAGGTGTTCCCGAAGATCGTAGTGCGCCCCACCGGACCGTCAGGGGTATTGTAGGCCCCGATTTCAAGGATCGCATTCTCGAACTCGAAGCCGGACTGCTGCCCGATATAGAGCGAGGGATGCGCATTGAAGATCTGCAGCCCCGTCAGCAGCAAAAAGAACAGGCAGATTGCCCATACCCAATGGGTCACCCGGGTCCAGATCGACTGGCGGTAGATCAACGGCCCTTTGCCGGCCGGCACTGCTGTTGGATCGCTCATATCGTCCCCCGGATTGGCGCTTTGATTTTAGCCCCGCCCCAGCAGTAACGGTTGGGACGGGACATCGTGCAGGCTACACGCAAATGTTACTTCGTCGCAGGGGCCATGGCATCGGGCGCCATCGCATCGGTTTTCATGGCGTCGCCCATCATGCCGTTGTGCATGTCGTGGCAGGCTGCGGTGGCAGCGTCCATTACGTGGGGGAAGGTGATCATGCCGGCCTGTTCCAGGCACATCTTGAGATCGTCGTCGCTCATCGGTGCCATCGCATCGGTGGCCATCGCATCGGTAGCCATGGCGGCTGGAGCCATCGCGTCCGCCTTCATGGCGTCCTGTGCAAATGCGACTGGAGCAAGGGCAAAGCTGAGAGCGGTAATGGCGGCAAACGAAACAGTGCGCAGGGCGAAGGACATGATGTGTCTCCATTGATCTGGCCACGCCCCATTGGCGCGGTGATGCCCTGCCATTCGGGTGCATCGCCCGGCCCGTTACGCGATCACGCGGACGTGAACGACAAATCTGTATTTCAAACACCGGCCCCGGCATGTAACCATAGTCTTGCCGTGGGCGAATGGATGTTCAATGCAGACTGACACGACCGAGTTGCGACTGCGCGGACTGATGCTCGCGTCGCTTGACGGCGACGCCGCGGCCTATCGGACGCTGCTCGCCGAGCTTGGCCGTCATCTGCGTCCGTATTTCACCCGGCGGCTCACCCCCGCTTTTGCATCGCACGCGGAGGACCTCGTGCAGGATACTCTGCTGGCAATCCATACCCGACGCATGACCTATGACCGCGCCCGCCCCTTCACTGCGTGGCTGCATGCGGTCGCCCATCACAAATTCGTCGACCACGTCCGCCGCCAGTCCATCCGGCTCACGGTGCCACTGGAAGACGATGCGCCTATTTTCGCGCCTGACGATCAAGCCGACGCCATTGCGCGTCGCGATCTGGGCGTTGTGCTCGACACCATCCCGGAGCGCACCAGCGATTTGATCCGTCGTACCCGTATCGACGGCGCCAGCGTTGCAGAAGCCGCTGCCGCTCATGGCATGACTGAGACGGCGGCCAAAGTTTCCATTCACCGCGGTCTCAAGGCGCTCGCCGCCCGGTTTGCGGGAGGGCCGAAATGACCGACGACCTGATTGCCCGACTTTCCGCCGATCTCAAACCCGTGCGACCCACGGCGATGCAGCGTCTGCTGCTGGCCGCCACCGTCGTCAGCACGATCGTTGCAATAGCCGCCATGCTGATGTGGCTGGGCATGCGCCCCGACATGCCAGATGCCGTCTGGACCATGAGTTTCTGGACCAAGTTCGGCTATACGCTGATCATCTCTGCACTGGGCGGCGTTGCCACAGTCATCCTCGCCCGCCCCGAAGGGCGCACGGCCTGGCCATGGCGTGCTGCGGTGGGTCTGCTGGCGATCTTGCTGGTGGTTGCCGTTGTACAACTCGCCCGCGCCGAACCCGACGAGATGATGCCCCTCGTTGTGGGCAAGACCTCCCTGGTCTGCCCCTGGCGCATTGTTGTGCTCGGCTTGCCTATTCTACTTGGCACCATTTTGGCGCTGCGCCGGATGGCCCCGTCCAGCCCGACGCTGGCCGGCTTTGCCGCCGGCATCATGGCCGGCGGGGCTGGCGCCTGGGTCTATTCGTTTGCGTGCGATGAAAACGGAATGATGTTCCTCGCACTGTTCTACACCTTTGGCATTGTCATGGTCGGGGCCATCGGCGCCGTGCTCGGGCGTTTCCTGCTGCGCTGGTAGGCGCCCGTCGCCGCACGGGCCTCAGGCATCTGCCCCTCTATTCGTCTCGGGCGGCCCAGTTGACGCCGCGGCGCAGCATGGTGGCCATCTCGGCATTGTCGAACTCCTTGGCCTGATGACCAAGGGTTGAATGAAACACCCGGCCCTTGCCATGCTGCCGTTTCCAGGCGACTGGCATTTTGACCCCATCGATCCAGGGCGCATGCGCACCGCTGAAGGTGGTGGTTGCCAGTACGTGATTGGATGGATCTACATGCATGTAGTATTGTTCTGAAGTGTAGGGGAACGACTTGATCCCCGCCATGATGGGGTCTTCGGGATCGGCCACGTCGACCGTGTAGTCGATGATATTGCCTGGATGGGCCACCCACTGCCCGCCCACCATGAACTGATAGTCCACCGCGTCGCGGAAGGCGTCGCTCATGCCGCCATGGTGTCCGGCAAGACCGACACCGTTCTCGACGGCCTTGGTCAGGTTCTCCACTTCGGCTTTTTCAATAGTGCTCATCGTGAAGATCGGCACGATCAGC
>JAHJOS010000159.1 GCA_018820005.1 Alphaproteobacteria bacterium
AACTGCCTGACGGGCTTCATCGAAAAAGACGAGCGCGTCATCACCTGTGAAGACTCCGCCGAACTTCAGCTGCAGCAGCCCCATGTGGTTCGTCTCGAAACCCGCCCGCCCAACCTCGAAGGCGAGGGCGAGATCACCATGCGTGACTTGATCAAGAACTGCCTGCGTATGCGCCCTGAACGCATCATCGTGGGCGAAGTGCGCGGACCCGAGAGCTTTGATCTGCTGCAGGCCATGAACACCGGCCACGATGGGTCGATGGGCACCTTGCACGCCAATAGCCCGCGCGAAGCCCTTAGCCGCCTTGAATCCATGATCACCATGGGCGGCTATTCACTGCCCAGCCGCACCATCCGCGAAATGATCACCTCATCCATCGACGTTGTTGTGCAGGCCGCCCGCCTGCGCGACGGCTCGCGCCGGATTACCCACATTACCGAAGTGCTTGGCATGGAAGGCGACGTGATCGTGACCCAGGACATCTTCCTCTATGACATCATAGGCGAGGACGCCAACGGGATGCTCGTTGGCCAGCACCGCTCCACGGGTATCACCAAGCCGAAATTTGCCGAACGTGCCCGCTATTTCAATGAAGAGAGCAATCTCGTCGAGGCGCTCGAGAAATCAAACATCGAACAGCGCGAACTACTGGATTCCTAAATGCTCAGTCCGCTCCTCATCGCCCTGCTTGCCATGTTGTTCGTCGGCGCGCTCGGTTTTGCCCTGGTGCCGTCGGCCTTGGGCAACGGGCGGGCAGCCAAGCGACGCAAGGCCTTCCAGGGCGACGTTCGGGTCAATCGCCTGGAGACCGACGCCACCCGCGTTCGTGACCAGCGACGCAAGGAAGTACAGCGCGCCCTAAAGACGCAGACCGATGCACTCAATTCCAAAAAGCGTATCACGCTCAAGCAGTTGTTGTTTCAGGCAGGCATGACGATCAAGCCAGCCGCCTTCATCCGCAACAGTGTCATTTTCGGCATTGTCCTGCTGGTCGTCCTTGTGGTCATGCAGGTTCCCGTCTATCTGGCGCCCATTTTCGCGGTGGCAGGCGCCTATCTCCTCCCGCGCATGTACGTAAACAGCAAGCGCAAGAAGTATCAGAGCAAGTTTCTCGACGAATTGCCCAACGCCGTCGAGGCTATCGTACGTGGCGTCAAGACGGGTCTGCCGCTCAACGATTCCATCCGTGTGGTCGCCAAGGATGCCAAAGAACCGGTAAAGTCCGAATTTGGGCGGGTGCTCGATCAGCAGGCATTTGGGATGTCCATGACAGAAGCTGTCGGGGTACTCCTCGATCGCGTGCCGCTGGCCGAGGTCAACTTCTTTGTGGTTGTGATCACCGTGCAGCAGCAGGCTGGCGGCAATCTGAGCGAAGCCCTGAGCAATCTGGCCAAGGTTCTGCGCAACCGCAAGAAGATGAAGCAGAAGATCAAGGCGATGTCCTCGGAGGCCAAGGCATCTGCGGGCATCATCGGCTCGCTACCCTTCGTGGTCGGTACGCTGGTCAGCCTGACGTCACCCACCTATCTGGCGCCTTTGTTCATGACGTCGCTGGGCAACATCATGTTGGGGATCGGTGTCGCCATGCTGTCGGCGGGTGTCTTCGTGATGAGCAAAATGGTCAAGTTCGAATACTAGCTGGAAAGGACGATCGGCCATGAACATCATCGATCTGCTCTCGCAGCGGGAATTCCTTATCTCAGTGCTGGCAGCGGTCTCGGCCGCGGCGGTGGTTTTTACGTTCGGGTCCAGCTTCCTTGTCAAGTCCGAGATGAAGGACCGTATCAAGCGCGTGGCCCTTGAGCGCGAAAAGATGCGTGCCGAGGAAATGGCCCGGCTGCGCGGCGGTGGCACCACCGTCACCCAGGGCCGGGGTATCCGGCGCGTTGGCGAGACCAAGACCTATATGAAGGACGTTGTCGAGCGCTTCGATCTGCGCAAGGCCTTTCAGGACGACGCTACTGTCGACAAGCTTGCCATGGCTGGCTTTCGCGGCCAGGGGCATTTGACGACCTTCCTGTTCATGCGGCTGGTGGCGCCAATTGGCATGTTTCTTGTCGCCGCATTTTATCTGCTGCTGATGTCGCCCGGCGAACGACCGCTCTATCTCAACCTGACGTACGCCGTTGGACTTGGGCTGATCGGGTCTTTCCTGCCCAATATCCTGCTCAAGAACAGCACGACCAAGCGCCAGGCCTCGATCCGCCGGGCCTGGCCCGATTGCCTCGATCTGTTGCTTCTGTGCGTTGAGGCCGGCATGTCTGTCGAACACGCCTTCAAGCGCGTCGCCAAGGAAATCGGCAATCAAAGCGCTGAACTGGCAGAAGAGCTGACCCTGACCACGGCTGAGCTGGCGTTCCTCGAAGATCGTGGCCGTGCCTATGACAATCTGTCCCGCCGCACAGGTCTTGATGGGGTCAAGTCGGTGATGACGGCCCTGATCCAGGCCGACCGTTATGGCACCTCAGTGGGGCAGGCGCTCCGCGTTATGGCCGAGGAGGGCCGCGAGCAACGTATGATGGATGCAGAAAAAAAGGCCGCAGCGCTGCCGCCCAAGCTGACGGTGCCGCTGATCCTGTTCTTCCTGCCGGTTCTGTTCATTGTCATCCTTTCGCCGGCGCTGATCAGTGTGTTTGGCCCCGGCGGTGTGATCAACCGCTGACAATAGATACCAATGCAACAACGCCGCCCTTAGGGGCGGCGTTGTTGCATTTCAAACGGTCGGTCGACCGGGCTTTAGCCCTTGGCGATAGCGTCCCACCGGTTCTGTTGGGTGAGCAGGGCACGCACATATGCCATGTTGTTCTCAACCTGCTCAGGCGGCAGTTCGGCAGCATAGATAGCGCGGCATTCGTCAAACCGACCCTGCAGCCCGACGATCAACGCCAGATTTTGCCGGATCTGGCTGGTGGCGCCGGGCATCTGCACAGCGCGTCGAAGATGCTGCTCGGCAGGGCCGAGTTGATTGGTCATGGCATAGCTCAGGCCAAGATTGGCTTCAATGGAGGCCTCGCCCGGGGCGATCGTCAGCGCCTGCGTATAGAGTAGACGTGCTTCCTCGTTTCGCCCCATCTGGTCCAGGGTTGCCCCTTTGACCAGCAAGGCATTCCAATCGGGGACATCGGGTCGGATTACGTTGTCGAGAACTGCCAGGGACTGCTCGAACCGGCCATCGGCCGTCAGCGCCTTGGCATAGGCCACTGAGATATCGACATCCTTTGGATAAAAGCCGATGCCCACTTCAAGCACTGACACGGCCTGCGCACTCTGACCGACGGCCCGCAGGGCGGCCGCGAAATGGATCAGGGTCAGCTTGTCCTTTGGATTGGATTTATAGCGCGCGGCCAATTCGCCAAGGCTCTGTTGCCCCTGGCTGGCGGACATGCCCGAATAGTCCGGCGATGGCATGCTGCCGCGATTGGAAGCACAGGCTGTGATCGCCACGGCGGCGACGCCCACCAGCAGCAGGCTCCGAATGGGTTTGTAACAGGCGTTGAGCAGAGTCACGGTCAGCTCCCAGGGCGGCAGTTGTGGGCAGCATTCCTGCCCGGACAGCCGCGCGACAGACACGATCGGGGTAGGCGCCCCTTCTCCAAATCAATAAAACATTAACCCTAACAGCCCGTTAAAGCGGGCTCTATGGCGTTGCGGCGCAAGGGGGTGCCCGTTACAACCGCAAGCCAATCATCACGTCTGGAGCCTGTCATGACCGCTGCCACGCCATTGATCTGTGTCGTCGACAATGGCCTTGCGGCCGCCGGTTTGACGCCCGCGCAGCTGGCTTGGGCAGAGGCCAATGGCTTTTCTGGTCAGCGCGGACGCCTGCTGCCACTGCCTGACGCCGATGGTGGCTTAGCGGGGCATTTGTTTGGGACCGGCCCGGCACAGCAACATCCCACGCTTGTGCTCGGCCTGGCTGCCGCAGCCCTGGCGTCGGGGTCCTATAGCCTCACCGGGGATTTTGGCGATCCAACCCTGGCCGCGCTGGGCTTCCGCCTCGGTGCCTATCGCTTCGATCGCTACCGCAGTGCTCGGCTGGCGCCCAATTTGCTCTTGCCGCAGGGGGCTGACGCTGCCGAGGTGGACCGGCTGGTCGAGGCCGGCACGCTGGCGCGTGACCTGATCAATACGCCGGCAAACGACCTCGGCCCCGACGCCTTCGAAAGCGCGATCACCGCCTTCGCCCAGGCGCGCGGCATGACAATAGCCGTTACCCGGGGCGATGACCTGCTCGAGGCCGGTTTCCCAATGATCCACGCCGTTGGCCGCGCCGCAGCCGAGGCGCCGCGCCTGATCGACCTAAGCTGGGGCGACCCTTCCCATCCCAAGGTGACCCTGGTGGGCAAGGGCGTTACCTTCGATACCGGTGGCCTCGACATCAAGCCGTCCTCGGGCATGCTGATCATGAAAAAGGACATGGGCGGCGCCGCCAACGTGCTGGGCCTCGCCCATGCCATCGTTTCGGCTGGTCTTGGCGTGCGCCTGCGCGTGCTGATCCCGATCGTCGAGAACGCCATTTCCGCTTCGTCTTTCCGGCCTGGCGACGTGTTGAAATCGCGCAAGGGGCTGACGGTCGAGATTGGCAATACCGATGCCGAGGGGCGGCTGATCCTGGCTGACGCGCTGGCCCTGGCCGATGAGGAAAGCCCGGAACTGCTGCTCGACATGGCAACACTTACCGGCGCTGCTCGTGTGGCACTGGGACCCGAATTACCGCCGCTTTATAGCACCGACGACGTGCTGGCGGCGGACTTGATGGCTGCGGGCCTGGCCAGTGACGACCCGCTGTGGCACATGCCGCTCTGGGCGCCCTACGATGCCATGATGAGCTCCAAGATTGCCGACGTAAATAACGCGGGTAGTGGTGGGTTTGCTGGCTCTGTTACGGCGGCCCTGTTTCTGCGGCGCTTCGTCAGCAATGCCAGGAACTGGGTGCATCTTGATATTTATGGCTGGGCGCCGGAGGCTCGGGCCGGCCGCAGCCATGGCGGCACTGACCAGGGTATTCGGGCCGTCTATGGCCTGCTCAAGCAGCGCTATCCAGCTTAGTTGACTTTGGCAACTATATGCTTGACCATGTCAATAAATGGCGTGGAGCAATGTCGTGGTCGATTCATCCGGGCAGATTGACGAGATTCGGGCATTCAACCGCTTTTACACCAAGCAGATCGGCCTGCTGGAAGAGCATTTCGCCGACAGCCCTCTGAGCCTGCCCGAAGCACGGGTGCTCTATGAGATAGACGCGCGCGGGCACGTGACGGGAACCGAGTTGTTCCGCGAACTGCGCATGGACCGTGGCTATCTCAGCCGCATGCTCAGCAAGTTCGTCGACGCCGGACTGACAGCGGTATCGCCCACGCCGGGCGACAGGCGCAGCAATACAATTGCCCTTACCCCAGACGGCGATCTCATTGTCCAGCGGCTCAACCGGCGATCCGACGACGCCGTGGCCGATCTGGTCCATCCTCTTGGAGCTGCCCAGAAGGCGGAGCTGGTTGATGCCATGCGCACGGTGCGCCGTCTTCTGGGTGATACGACGCTCTCTCAGGGTCCAGTTGTCATCCGCGGACATCGGCTGGGTGAGCTGGGCTGGCTCGTCCACCGGCAAGGTCTTGTCTGTAACGAACAGTTTGGCTGGAATATCGAGTTCGAGGCCCTCATCGCCGGCATCTATTCGCAGTTCGAGTTCGCCCCCGAAGCACCAGCCAAGCAATTGTGGATTGCCGAGCAGGACGGCGCCATCGTGGGGTCGATCTTCGTCATGCCATCCGATGGCCTGCCGGGCTCGGCGCAGTTGCGGATGCTCTACGTCGAACCGGCCGCGCGCGGTCAGGGTGTGGGCGCCGCCCTTGTCGCCCAGGCTGTCGGCTTTGCCCGCCAAAAGAGCTATCAGCGGGTGCGCCTGTGGACGCACACAAACCAGACATCAGCGCGCAAGCTCTATGCAGGAGCCGGCTTCCATATCGTAGAGACCATGTCCGAGCACAACTTCGGCAAGGACCTCGAGGGTGAGATCTGGGAGTTGGCGCTTTAGGCGAGGCGATCAGTAGCCACGCGTGCGGTCAACCACGTTGATCAGTGGCTTACCGGCCTCATGGTCGCGAATGATCTGGCTGAAATAGCGTACGCCCGTACTCTCATTGCTGATCGCCGCGATGTGGGGGGTGATGTAACAGTTTTCGATATCCCAGAGCGGACTGGTCGCCGGCAGCGGTTCGGTCTCGAACACGTCAAGGCTTGCTGCACCCAACGTGCCGTCGTTCAGCGCCCTGACGATATCGGCCTCGCGCTGGTGGCCGCCGCGGGCAGCATTGACGATGGCCGGTCCACCATCGAGCTTGCGACGCAACTTGCCGAAGGTTTCCGTA
>JAHJOS010000160.1 GCA_018820005.1 Alphaproteobacteria bacterium
CCTCGGCCTGCTCGGAGATGGCGGCAATGGCCGCTTCCATGCCCGCAGCGACTTCGGCGGCGGGGTAGGTGATGTCAATGGTCAGCGTCTTGAACTGGTTGTCGGCCATGTCACCAATGGCGCGGATCTTTTCGAGATCTTCATTGGTGAGAATGGGCTGACGCACCTCGAGCCGCTTTTCGCGTGAGCTGCCTTCGAGATCGAGAATGTTCGGGCGCGGGCCGATGAAGCTGACCAGGCTCATCACCGATTCCTCGCGGATCGGATCGATGGGCGGGTTGGTCACCTGGGCGAAGTTCTGCTTGAAATAGGTGTAGAGGAGCTTGGACTTCTGGCTCAGCGCGGAAATGGGCGTATCGGTGCCCATCGAGCCCACGGCTTCCTGGCCGGTGGTGGCCATGGGCGCCATCAGGATCTTGATGTCTTCCTGGGTGTAGCCAAAGGCCTGCATGCGATCGAGCAGGCTCTCGGTGGTCACCGGGGCCTTGGGCGCGGTTTCTGGCAGGTCTTCGAGCACGATCTGGCTGCGCGCCAGCCACTCGGCATAGGGATGCTTGGTGGCGAGCGTGCGCTTGATCTCTTCATCCGAGATGATGCGGCCTTCCTCGAGGTCGATCAGCAGCATGCGGCCGGGCTGCAGGCGCCAGCGCTCGACGATATCCTCGTCGGGAATGGTCAGCACGCCCGATTCGGAGGCGAGGACCACATGGCCTTCCTTGGTCACGAGGTACCGGGCCGGGCGCAGGCCGTTGCGGTCGAGCGTGGCCACCACATAGCGACCGTCGCTGAGCGACATGGCGGCCGGGCCGTCCCAGGGTTCCATCAGGGCAGCGTGATATTCATAGAAGCTGCGGCGCGTCTCATCCATCAGCGGATTACCGGCCCAGGCTTCGGGGATGAGCATCATGGCGGCATGCGGCAGCGAATAGCCGCCGCGCACGAGGAACTCGAGCGCGTTGTCGAAGCAGGCCGTGTCGGACTGGCCCTCATAGGAGATCGGCCAGATCTTGGTGATGTCCTCGCCGAACTTGGGTGAAGTGACCGAGGCCTGGCGCGCGGCCATCCAGTTGACGTTGCCGCGGATGGTGTTGATCTCACCATTGTGCGTGGTCATTCGATAGGGGTGGGCCAGCTTCCAGGAGGGGAAGGTGTTGGTCGAAAAGCGCTGGTGCACCAGGGCAATGGCGCTCTCAAAGCTCTCGTCATGCAGGTCGGTGTAGAAGGCACCCAACTGGAAAGCCAGGAACATGCCCTTATAGACAATGGTCCGGGCCGACAGAGAGACGACGTAAAAGCCGTTGTCGCCCGACGACTCGGGGATCTGCGCATAGACGGTGTTGGAAATCACCTTGCGCACGATCAGCAGCTTGCGCTCGAACTCGTCAAGCGTCAGGCCAGCGGGCCGGGCGATGACCATTTGTTCGATGATGGGCTGGGTGGCAATGACACCGGCCGACAGCGCGCCGTTTTCGGTGGGCACGACGCGTTCGCCCAGCAACTCCAGCCCTTCGGACGTCAGGCAGGACTTGACCACGGCAGCGACGCGATCGCGCAGGCCGTCGGTGTTGGGATAAAACAGCATCGCCACGGCGTAGTGGTGCTTTTCGGGCAGGGCGAAGGGCAGCACCTTGGCAAAGAAGGCATGCGGGGTCTGCACCAGAATGCCGGCGCCGTCGCCCATCAGCGGGTCGGCGCCCACCGCGCCACGGTGTTCCAGGTTCTCGAGGATTTCGAGACCCTTCTGCACCACTTCATGGCTTGGCTTGTTCTTGATGTTGGCGATCATGCCAATGCCGCAGGCATCATGTTCATTGGCCGGATCATAAAGACCCTGCGCCTCAGGGCGACCGCTGACAACACGCTGACCATCGCGGATCAAGGTTTTGACATTGGCAGTGCTCGCCGTGACGGGAGAGTGGGTTCCGTTCCGCGGGTGTGCCATGACATTTTCCTCGTTATCTGGTCGCGCCCGTTTGGTCGGGCCCTGTTGCGCTATCGTGCATCCTGTTGGTGCCGGCGGTCCGGCGAGCTGGATGCGTCTGTGTCCTCTAGTGGGCGCGCAGGTCATGCGGGTCGTACGCAGTACGGCTCGATTGAGCAAACACGTCCATGCTTGGGGAGCGGCGCTGCATCCAAATGGCCGCTCGTCTTCGGGCTAGTTTAGCCCCGCTTGTCCGTTTCCGCTATCGTCTAGCGGGCCAGCCGGACCGGCGTGCGCGCTGACCGCGGAGAGCGGGGCGACGCGTCAGATAGGACAGTTGTGCTGCCCTATCGAGTTCACATTTGCATAATTCCAGACTGGGAGCAAGCGCCTTTGCCGCGCGCGATGGTGGAAAAATAGGACATTGCCGATTTTACGATAGGACAGTGTAGGTAATCAGGGTGTGTGAGACGCAAAAAGGGGCGCCTCCGGCTGGAAGCCCCCCTTTTCTAACCCGTTGGGCCTGCAATTGCCTATTCGAGATGCGACTTGATGAACCAGAGGTTCTTGTCGAGCTCGCGCGAAAAAGCGGTCAGAATATCGGCCGCATCGGCATCGCCGGCCTCATCGGTGGCGTCGATATCGGTGCGGACCTGATTGGCCAGCGTGGCAAAGCGGTCGGCGAGCGCGGCGAGGTGATCGGGGACCTTGCGAATGTCGGTGGGGTAGGGCGAAAGCGCTGTCGCCTTGGCCACAACCTGGGACGTACCCAGGGCAATGCCGTCAAGCTGGGCGATGCGCTCGGCAATGATATCGACATGGGTGTCGATGGCGGCGCGCATGGGGTCGAGCATTTCGTGGACGGCAATGAAATTGGGCCCCTTGAGGTTCCAATGCGCCTGCTTGACGATCAGTGCCAGATCAATGGCATCAGCCAGGCGGGCATTGAGAATGTCGATGACGGCGGTCTTGGCATTCGCCTTGAGGGCAATCGATGGGGTTTTCATGGAAAATTCCTAGCAATGAAGTGCAGTCGTTGGGGTGCCGCAAGCAGCGGCTATGGTAGTGCACGCACAAAACAAAAGGTGCGCAGTCCATGTGAACTGCGCACCAATTATGTGGCACAATGAAGTCAGGCGATCATTTGACCGGCTGACCGGCCTGACCTTTAGTTGACCGAATTATCTTCGATCGTGGGCTGGGTGGCGCCATTGATCTGGATCGAGCGCGGCTTCTTGCTTTCGGGCAATTCGCGCTTGAGCTCAAGATGCAGCAAGCCATGCTCAAGCGTGGCGCCGTGGACCTCGACATAGTCGGCCAGCTGGAAGCGCAGCTCGAAAGCGCGCTCGGCAATGCCGCGATGCAGGAACTCACGGGCCTTGTCGGCGGGCTCGGTTGGCTTGGCGCCCTTGATGACCAGGCTGTTTTCCTTGGTCTCGATGGCGATATCGCCATTGGCGAAACCGGCTACGGCAATCGAGATGCGGTAGGCGTCATCGCCGGTGCGCTCGATATTGTAGGGCGGGTAGGTCTTGGCTTCCTGGCCCACCAGGGTGTCGAGGCGATTGAACACACGGTCAAAGCCGACGGTGGAGCGATAGAAGGGGGAAAAATCGATGGTCTGCATAGTCACATTCTCCGTAAAGCAACGTGGATGTCCCGGTGGTCTCCCAGGGCGCTCCCAGCATTAGGCGAGCACTTGGATTGGAGGTCGGGGTTCCCGGGAAACCCGGCGAACGATTGAAATATGGGCGTCGCTGAAGACGGTTCAAGTCCCCCACGGCTGCAGATTTTTGAACCCAATATGAACGGCTCGGTCCGGCGCGGTTCACCCGGCTTGCCCTAGAAAGGGTCATGGTCGCAGGACACATCCTGCACCAGTGCACAGCGGCCCTGTCATCCGCCCCCCGCCCGGGCCGCCGCATGGAAAACCAGCATCCCTCGGGATGCTGGTTTTCTTTTGCAGCGGTCTTTGCTCTAAGTCCCTGACAATAGTTTGCGGCGAGCCCGATGCACCCCACCGACGTCCCCGAGCCGAGCCTGGTCAATATCGCCTCCAATCCGATGCCGGAGGGTGCGCGCGTCGGCTATATGACGACATCGGACAATGTGCGGCTGCGCTATGCCATCTGGCCCAAGTCCGAGGGCGCGCATCGCGGCACGATATGCCTGGTGCAGGTGCGGGGCGAATTCATCGAGAAATATTTCGAGACCATCGCCGATTTTCGCCGGCGCGGCTTTTCGGTGGCAACCTTCGACTGGCGCGGCCAGGGCGGGTCCGAGCGGCTGATCGGCAACAAGAGCCTGGGCTATGTCGATCGCTTTGAGGATTATTGGACGGATCTAAAAAGTTTCCACGGCCATATCCTTTTGCCCGAATGTCCGCCGCCGTTTTATCTGGTGGGCCATTCGATGGGTGGGCTGGCTTCGCTTTTTGCCGCCATCAATGACCGCATGATGTTTGACCGCGTGCTGGTCTCGGCGCCCATGGTGGCGCTCGATCGCCAACCGCTGAGCATGGCGGGCATGGCGCGCGTCGCCGAAACGCTGAGTTTTCTTGGCCTGGGGCACCTGCCGGTGGGCCGCAGGGCCGACAAGCCAGCCTCGGACGCCACCTTTCCGGGCAATCCGCTGACGGGGGATCTCATCCGCTATATGCGCATGGTCGATGTGCTGCGCGAACGACCCGATCTGGGTATTGGCGCGCCAACGGTACGCTGGGTGGCCGCCGCCATGGGTGCCATGGCCGAGGCTGGCAGCGACAATTTCCCGGCCCGCATCAAGGTGCCCCTGCTCATGCTGGCCGCCGCCCGCGATGAGGTGGTCTCCCCCGGCGCCATCGAGCAACTGGGCCTGCGCATGCGCATCGGCCGGCACATCGTGATCGCGGGCGCGCGCCATGAACTGTTCATGGAAACCGACCTCATCCGCGGCCAGGTACTGGCAGCGTTCGACGCGTTTATTACCGAACAGAGCCAATAGAGGCTGACAGGGCCCAGACTATTGTCGCCGCTAGGCGATCGTGCCGGGCACTCCCCGGATGGGGAGAATAGTTCCAGCCTTGGCGTTTGCTGCGCGCCGCTTGGCGCGCGCCGGGGCCGTGGCGCCCACCGGGTCCTGACTGGATTGCTGTACGCGGTGTGAGCGGAAGCCGCCACCGTTGCGCTTGACCTTGTAGCTGATGGCGTCCGCGTCGTGGATCAGCGCGTCCAGCGATGCGGTGCCGACCGTATCCGTGCTGTATCCAAGGCTGAGGCCGACATTAATGGGCCGGCCGACACCCAGATCGTAAGGCTCGGTCAGCCGATGGTGGATACGGCCTGCCATCAGGTCCGGATCGAGTGCATCGCTGGGCCCGGACTGGAGGACTACGAACTCGTCTCCACCGACACGGGCAACCACATCACCAGGGCCGACAAGATGGCTGAGCCGGTCCGCTATGGCCTGCAGCAGGCGGTCGCCCATCGCGTGGCCGAACTGGTCATTGACCGCCTTGAAGCCATCAAGGTCAAAGGCATGAACGGCCGCGGCCCAATTTGCATCCAGCGGCAAGGCGTCGAAAGCTTCGCGTAGGCCAAGGCGGTTTGCGAGCGACGTGAGGGGGTCACGCCGCGCTAGCGTCTCCATCTGAAGGCGCATGGTTATGAGGCGGCAGGCGTTGCGGTGGAGGTGGGTGATCGATTCCACGGCTGCAAAGAAAAAGACCAGGAACACCGTGCCGATCAGCCAGCGCGCATCGGTGATGAACAGCAGGGCTGAGGTCACGGCGGGCCCGGCAGCGAGTATCACTGCGCCCATTGCGATCACCGGGCGGTAAGGGATGCGGGTGGAGACACCGGCGCAATAGCCGAACAGCAGCGCTGTGGCGGCCACCAGAAGGGGCGGCGTCGAGAGGGAGAAAAGCACCGCGCAAAGGGCGCCGGTTAGGCCAGCCATGCTCCAGGTGGTGGCCAAATGCGCGGCCTCGAAGCGCTTGATGGTTGACAGCGCGACGGGCTGACGGGCCACGACCCGGCGGTGCAGGATGACCAGCAAGGCCTTCAGGAGCGAGGCCCATCCGCCAAAGATCGTGATGGCCAGGATCAACAGGTCGCCGGTCTGGCCGTACCCATAGAGCCCGACGAGCACAAATGTTCCGCCAGCCACAGCTATGGGCAGCACATTGTCGGCCAGGGCCGAAACCAGTGCTTGGTATACATCGTTAGGTTCGGTCGGATGCGGCATCACTCGCACAATCACTATTGCGGCGACGAAAACGCTATCACGACAAGCCTTTACGGGATCTTTCGCGGCACGTGAAAATCGTCGCGGCCAGGCGGAAAAGCCACGCCTGGACGCGGCACTGCCGATGCCAAGGCGCGCTGCGGGGTCTCTGGCTAGCTGGCGTTGACCAGTGCCAATGCCTTTTCGAGCAGTTCGGGGGTCGCCGCCGCCACCACATTGCCACCGCCGGTGGGTTCGCTGCCGTCCCAGCATGCGATGGCGCCGCCGGCTTCACGAATGATCGGCACCAAGGCGGCGATGTCATAGGTGTTGAGGTATGGCTCGATCACCAGGTCGGCATGGCCGGCGGCCAATAGGGCATAGCCGTAGCAGTCCATGCCGAAACGCTGCAGCCGGGTAGCGGCTTCGATGGCGTGCCACTTCGCTTCGATTTCGGGCGTGTTGAACAGGCGCGGCGTGGTGGTGAAGACGCGGGCGGGCGCCAGTTCGGTCTGGCCGCTGGTGCGGATGGGCGTGGTGACATCCCCGCGGCGGTAGGTGGCGCGGCCGGGGACCGCCAGAAAGGTCTCGCCAATGAAAGGCTGGCTCATGATCCCGGCAATGGCCACGCCCTTGTGTGCAAAGCCGATCAGCGTGCCCCAGACCGGTGCCCCGGAAATAAAGGCCCGCGTGCCATCGACAGGGTCGATGATCCAGCTGAAATCGCTTTCGCCGGACGCCCCCCATTCCTCGCCGATGATGGCATGGTCGGGAAAGGCCTCGGCAATAACAGCACGGATGGCGGTCTCGGCCCCACGATCGGCCTCGGTGACCGGGTCAAACCCCTTGTCGAGCTTGTTGTCGACATCGAGCCCACTGCGGAACAGGGGCAGGGTGCAGTCGGCTGCCGCGGTGGCAGCGGCCAGCAGCGTTGCTTCGACTTTGGCGAGATCAATGGTCATGGCGGCGGCCCCTTTGGTCGGGCCAGTCTTAGCGGGCATGCCGCAAGCGGGAAAGACAGAATCGGGGCCAGGGGTGGTGCGCTATTCGGCAGCCCGGGCAATGCCGGGATGGCCGGCGGCCAGCGCCACCAGGTCGATGCCGACCAGGGCAAAGATCAGCCGGTCGATGAGGGTGCGGATGGCCTCGAAGCCCTCATTCTGGGTCAGCGTTACCTCGTTCATGTAGAGGTGACGGCTGATCTCGATCTGCAGGGCATGCACGCCATGCTGTGGGCGACCATAGTTGCGGGTGGCAAAGCCGCCGGCATAGGGGCGGTTGCGGGCGACACGCAGCCCGGCGCTGGCGAAGATGGTTTCAACCAGATCAACCAGCCCCGGGGCGCAGGTGGTACCATAGCGGTCACCCAGAACGATATCGGGCGCGGCCTTGTCCTGGGCGCGCTGGATGCGCGGCATGGAATGGCAATCGATCAGCAGCGCCACGCCAAAGGCACTCATGGCTTCGCTCAGCAGCCGCTGCAGGGCGGCGTGGTAAGGATGATAGATGCCCTCGATGCGCATGGTGGCATCGTCCAGCGTCAGGCGCTCGCGATAGATGGGTTTGTTCTCGGCCACGACACGGGCCAACGTGCCCAGGCCAGCGGCAACGCGCGGCGAGGTGGTGTTGAAGCGCTCCGACAGCGGCTCCACGAACATGGTGGGGTCCAGTTCCCAGGGCTCGCGGTTGACGTCGAGATAGGCGCGCGGGAAATGGGCACGAAGCATGGGGGCGCCCAGGTGGGGCGCGCGTGCAAACAATTCGTCCACCCAGGCATCCTCGGACTGGCGGATCGAGAGGTGGTCCAGCCGTGTCATGGCCAGGAAGCGTTCGGGATAGACGCGGCCGGAGTGCGGCGAATTGAACACCAGCGGCGCCATCAGGCGGCGCGGACGAATGGTTTCAAACGCTGGTTGATCCCAGTAGTCGGACCGCACGCTACCCCCTCAAGCCGACGCCTGTGGCCGGCATCGCTGATTTGCCCGTTCAGTTTCGCCGTTTGCGGCCATAATGTCCAGATTGTCACAAAATCGGCAGAGACAAAGCAGTTGCTGTTGCAGATCGGCAAACTTCGCTTAAACATCGCGCGGTATGGTGCGACTCGCGCCAGGAAGGCGTGGGATTGTTTCGCGCCATGCGATTGTGCCCGATGGTGACATCGGGAACCGCACGTCGGGAACCGGAGAGGTTTTATGAAGCGAATTCTGCTCGCAGAAGACGACAACGACATGCGCCAGTTCCTGACGCGGGCGCTCAAGAACGCGGGCTATGAGGTGGTGTCGTTCGACAATGGCCTGAGCGCCTATGAACGCCTGCGCGAAGAGCCGTTCTCGCTGCTGCTGAGCGATATCGTGATGCCGGAAATGGACGGCATCGAGCTGGCGCGCCGCGCCACCGAGCTCGATCCCGATCTCAAGGTGATGTTCATCACCGGCTTTGCCGCTGTGGCGCTCAACCCTGACAGCGACGCGCCAAAAGACGCTTCGGTGCTCAGCAAACCCTTCCATCTCAAGGATCTGGTCAACGAGGTGGAGCGCCTGTTGGCGGCCTAGTTGAAAAGACTATCCACAATCAGCGGTTTGACCCCTTGACCCCAGATCGGGTTTTATGGTCTATCCGCGCCACTGGCAGGGCGTAGCGGCGCTGCCTTCCCGGAGAGATGGGCGTATAGCTCAGCGGGAGAGCACCTCGTTGACATCGAGGGGGTCACAAGTTCGATCCTTGTTACGCCCACCATCTCTCTAAAGACTTTCGCCTTGCGGCGATGGGAGTA
>JAHJOS010000161.1 GCA_018820005.1 Alphaproteobacteria bacterium
CCCGGTCCGGTCGTCATCGGCGCCGTCCAGGGCGCGTCCTGCTTTGGCCCGGCCTATGAATTCGCCTTCATCCTGGACAAGGCGCTGCGCGACGCCAAGATCCGCGACCGCGTCCCCATGACCTTTGTGACCTCCGAACCCTATATCGGCCATCTCGGCCTTGATGGCGTTGGCGACACCAAGGGCCTGCTCGAAAGCGAGATGCGCGGGCATCACATCAAATGGGTCTGCAATGCCAAGGTGGAAAAGTTCGCCGACGGCAAGGTCTATGCCGCCGAGATCGGCGAGGACGGCACTCCTGTGCGCCAGCACGAGATCCCCTTTACCTACGCCATGATGCTGCCGGCCTTCCGCGGCGTCGCCGCTGTTCGGGGCATCGAGGGGCTCACCAATCCGCGTGGCTTCATTCTGGCCGACAAATATCAGCGCAATCCCACCTTCCCCGATATCTTCTCGATCGGCGTCTGTGTGGCCATTCCACCGGTCGGCAAGACGCCGGTCCCGGTCGGCGTTCCCAAGACCGGCTTCATGATTGAATCCATGGTCACGGCCACCGCGCACAACATCGCCAATCTGGTGGCCGGCAAGCCCCCTCAGGCCGAAGCCACCTGGAACGCCATCTGCCTGGCCGATTTTGGCGATGGCGGCGTCGCCTTTGTCGCCCAGCCCCAGATCCCGCCGCGCAATGTCAATTGGGCCGCCTCAGGCAAATGGGTCCATGCGGCCAAGGTCGGCTTCGAGAAATATTTCATGCACAAGATCCGCTCGGGCACGTCCGAGCCGTTCTACGAAAAGCTGGCGCTGCAGGTCCTGGGCATCGACAAGCTCAAGGCCATCAAACTCGATCCCCCAGCGCCACCCCAATAGGGTGGCTCACGCGGCCGGCGCGAACCGGGCCAGAATGGCCTTGGGCATCCGCGCCGGCCCGCCACTGGTCTTGATGGCGGCCACGACAACGCTGGCGCGCGTCAGCACCTCATCGCCGCGCAGAATGGTCTGGCGCAGGGTCAGCCGCGCCCCGGTCATCGCCGCCACCTCTGTACTCACGCTCAGCAGGTCATCGATATGGGCGGCCCCGTCATAGTGGATTTCCATCGAGCGCACGGCAAAGGCCAGGCCCTGTTCGGCCAGTTCGCCATGATGGATGCCCAGATCGCGCAGAAACTCGGTGCGCCCCCGCTCGAAGAATTTCAGATACGCCGCGTGATAGACATTGCCGGAAAAATCGGTGTCTTCGTAATAGATGCGGACGGGGAAATGATGCGCGCTCATGGCCGGGGCATATCCACCGGCTCTTCGACAAACACCACATGCTCTGGTTGGCCCGACAGATTTCGCAGCCGCTCCGGCAACCAGGACGGCTTCAACTGCGCCGCGCTCAGGGCCGGCCCGTCCAGCGGCAGCCAGGAAAACTGCAGCAAATGCCCCTCGTCTTCCCGCACCAGAAAGGGCTGCGGCCCGCCCGGTCGAATGTCCGGGGGCAGTTCGATGGAATAGACGAAACCGAGTTCGTGATAGCGCTCGCCGGCGCGGCCATAAAGGCTCTCATAGGTGAACAGCAGCGGACCCAGATCGGCCGGCATCGCCAGTTCCTCGGCGATCTCGCGCGCCAGCGCCAATTCGGTGGTCTCGCCCATCTCCACTCGCCCGCCGGGCAACATGCAATAGTCGTCGTCATCTTCACGGTCGACCAGCAGATGCCCGTCGCGGATAGCGGCCCCCGCAACGCGGAAATTAAAGCGCATGCCCTCGGCGGCAAAGCTCAGCAGCGTGCGGCCGCTCATTCCTCCGGCTCCTCGAACAGGCTCGACTGAATGCCGACAAATCCCTGCGGTACGATGCGACCCAGGTGCTGGAACGCCGTCCCGGTCAGCATGCGGCCGCGCGGCGTGCGCTGGATAAAGCCCTGCTGGATCAGATAGGGCTCCACGATCTCCTCGATGGCATCGCGCGGCTCGCTCAGCGCGGCGGCAATGGTCTCGATCCCCACCGGGCCGCCATTGTAGAAATCGGCAATCGTGGTCAGATAGCGCCGGTCGAGCTGATCGAGCCCGCGCGCATCCACATCGAGCCGCAGCAGCGCCTTGTCGGCAATGGCGCGGGTGATTTCGCCCGATCCATCCACCAGCGCGAAATCGGTGACGCGGCGCAGCAGCCTTCCGGCGATACGCGGCGTCCCACGCGAGCGCCGCGCAATTTCCATCGCGCCATCAGGCGCCATGGGCATGCCCAACAGACGCGCGCCCCGCTGGACGATCTGCACCAGTTCCTCAGGCGTATAAAAATTGAGCCGCACCGGAATACCGAAGCGGTCGCGCAGCGGCGTGGTCAAGAGGCCCGCCCGCGTCGTCGCGCCCACCAGGGTAAACCGCGCAAGATCGATCCGCACCGAGCGGGCCGCCGGGCCCTCCCCGATGATCAGGTCGAGCTGGAAATCCTCCATCGCCGGATAGAGCACTTCTTCGATGGCCGGGTTGAGCCGGTGGATTTCATCGATGAACAGCACATCGCGGTCTTCAAGATTGGTCAGCAGCGCCGCCAGATCCCCTGCCTTGGCAATCACCGGGCCGGATGTGGCGCGAAAGCCCACGCCCAGTTCCTTGGAGATGATCTGCGCCAGCGTCGTCTTGCCCAGCCCCGGCGGGCCCACGAACAGCACATGGTCCAGCGCCGCGCCGCGCTGCTTGGCCGCCTGGATGAAGACTTCGAGGTTTGCCCGCGCCGCCGCCTGGCCGACAAATTCGGAAAAGCCCGACGGGCGCAGCGAAACATCGAGCGGTTCGTCGCGGCCTGCGGCGGGGGAGGTGAGCGAGGTCACGCGAAAGTCTCCGATGCCGTCATACCGGCTAAATGTTGCGCATCATGATCGAAGGTCACGGTGGTTGTGCAACCGGCACGCGCATTCATGGCAGCGATCAACGCATCTGCCAGATCACATCGTGCTTGCTCCGCTTCATTCAGGCATTGTTCGGCCAACTCGCTCTCCTCCACAGAAAAGTCGCTGCTGTGGAGAAGTCCGCGACAGGCCTCGAAAACGTCTTTCTGCGGCCAGTGTTTCACCTTGGTCAAAACCCAAACGAGTTCGACAAGGACCACTAGGCAGACGCGGATCGGCCGGTTCTGCGACGCAGTCAGAATTTGCCGGGCGAGCTCAGCCTGCCTTGCATCGTCCAGTGTAAAATACCGGACCAGGACATTGGTATCAACGCCCAGCACGAATGCGCTCATCGTCTGCAGCCACAGCTGCCGCAAAAGCTTCGTCTTCCTCAGCCGCGCTCATTTGTTGATCGCCGGGGCGATGCAGAATTCCATAAAGGTCCTCAATCCGAACATTGCGTGGTCGAAGCACATACTGACCACCCTCCTTGATGACATCGATCCTGTCGCCGGGCTTGAGGTTCAGGTCATCTCGCACATCTTTAGGCAGGGTCATCTGCCCTTTGCTGGTCAAGGTCGCTATGGCCATTACAAATCCCCTTCTCCTTACTCAGACTATATCGTAAGGAAAAATGCAGAAACAAGGCTAGCTGCTCAATTCCCGCAAGCCCAGCCGGATCAGTTTCTCGGTCGGCACGCCATCGCCTTCGCGGGCCACGATGCGCGCCAGTGCCGCTGAGGCCTGGGCGCTCGAATACCCCAGATTGGTCA
>JAHJOS010000162.1 GCA_018820005.1 Alphaproteobacteria bacterium
CGCTGAACTTGTTCGAGCCGGGCCTGCGCCCTGTGCTCAAGAAGGGTGGCTTCCTGACCCGCGACAGCCGCGTCGTCGAACGCAAGAAGTACGGCAAGGCCAAGGCCCGCAAGTCCTTCCAGTTCTCCAAGCGCTAAGCTTCGGATCTACAATATGCAAAAGGGCCGGGAAACCGGCCCTTTTCTTTGTCTGGCTGATCTGGGCCCTCGTATTTGCCCGCCAACGACCTATCTAGTTTCCATGCAAAATCTCGTTTCGCGCTTCCATGTCCTGCTCCTGTCCGTGACGATCGCAATCACGGCGGTCGCAGTGCTGCGCATACCGGAAGGCTTTGCCTACCCGGCGCACTGGACCGGCAGCACCGCCGATTGGCTCTGGCCACGCGACGTTGCGCTGGCGGTTGGTCCGATGGTCCAACTGGTGCTGCTGGCGGTGTTTTTTGCGATGGGGCGTGCCTTCTCCCGCAGTCAGTTTGCCAAGTCCCAGCATATTCTTGATCCCGCACTCACGCTGGTGCTTGCCCTTGTTGCTGCTTGCCAGATGGGTCTGCTGCTCACCGGGGTTGGAAGCGATCTCGATCTGATCCGTCTGATCGCCTTTGCCTTCGGCGCCGGTCTATTGCCGCTTGGTCTGGTCTTGTTCGAGGCCGAGCGCCATACCTATGCCGGGTTGCGCATGCCCTGGCCCATTGTTTCGGACACGGCCTGGAACATTGTTCATCGCGCTACGGGCATTGCTTGCGCTTTGGCGGGGGCAGGGGTTCTGATACTGGCCTGGCTGGACGCCGGAATTGGCCCGCTGGTACTGGCATTCGCCGGTGCCTTGCTGCTGCCGACACTGGTGGCAGCCATCGCCACCCTGGCGACCCGGACCATCGCGGCGTCCTGATCGCCTGCATGGCCTGAGCCTCGCGCCTTCGAAGGCGCGGCGGGTCAGCTGACTTTCTTGAGCGTCGATTTGACCTTTTTGGGCTTGGGCACCTTGATCGCCCGCGGCACATAGCTCTCCATCACCCGTTCGATGACCTTGATCGCCTTGTCGAAACCGTCTTCGGCCTGCAGCGTCTCGGCAACGCGGGCCGCGTTGCGCCGATATTCCGCATTGGTGGAGAGGTCGGCCAGCGCGCCGGCCAGAATTTCCGAGGTGAGACGGCGCAGGCGCACCGGCTTGGGGCCGCAGCCCAGTTCGTGCACGCGGCGTCCCCAATAGGGCTGGTCCACGAACTGCGGCACAACGAAAGTCGGGCGCCCAAGGTGCAGCCCAGCCGACGTCGTGCCAGCACCGCCATGGTGCACCACGGCCGAGACATATTTGAACAGCTTGTCGTGCGGCGCCTTTTCGATGGCGAAGATCGTGTCGGGCAGTTCCTCGGGGTTAATCCCGCCCCAGCCCCGCGCCACCACGGCTCGGCCGCCCCACATCTCGACGGCTTCCTTGAGAATTTTGGTGTTGCGATCGGCACCGAAGGGCATCGAGCCAAAGCCGATATAGACCGGCGCTTCGCCTTCAGAGAGGAACTGCTGGAATTCGGCGGACGGCTGCCAATCGGTCCGGTCCTTGAGCGGCCAGTAACCGGTGACGATGGCGCTCTTGGGCCAGTCGCGCGGCCGTGGCGACACCAGGGGCGAATAGGGATAGAGCGTGGTGAGCGCCGTGCCATCGGTATTGCGGAAGAAGCCGCCCTTCTTGCGGGCGTCCAATCCCATCAATTCTCGGCGCAGCTTGTTGCGGGGCAGATTGTAATAGATCTGCTGCACCGTCATGGCGGTATAGGTCAGCCGGTTGAAGGCCGGGCCCAGGTCCGCGCTGTAATAGCTGCACAGCGGGAATTCACTGGTCGAGTTCAGCGGTTGCAGCGCCACCATGATCGCGGGCACATGCAGCGCCTCGGCGATATCGATGCCAAAGCTGGTGTTCATGTTCAGGATCAGCATGTCCGCGCCCTGGCACATCTGCCAGGCGTGACGGGCCGCCGTATCCACGATCTGCTGGCCCTGCCGCAACAGGAAAGGACCGTTGATAAGCAGCGACTGGCTCATCGCATTTTCGAAACGCTGCTGCGTCAGAAACGACTGGATGGATGGCCCCAGCGTATGGAATTCAATTCCATAGCCTTCAACCATGTCCTGGAATTCTTCCGACGCGCCCAGAACCACGGAATACCCGCGCTCCTTGAGCGAAACGGCAAGGGCCAGATACGGTTGAACGTCGCCTTGCGTGCCGATCGTGACCAGGGCAATGCGCTTCAAGTGTTGAACCTCACCATGTGGCACCATCGCGCCCAAGGTTGGCGTCGGGCGCGCCATTTACAAGTCCTCGGCGAGGAATTATGAACGGCATTAGCTATATCGGTTTCAATACAAAATACGCTTCTGAAGGGCAAGGGACATGCAGTCTCTGTACACTGTTGCTAAGGTTGGAGCCTCGCTCGCCGGTGGTGCAGTGGCCGCGGCCGCCCATATGGCGGCCGGCGCGAACGCCCGCTAGCTCTTCCCGCATGGCCCCGACCGGGCTGGGAAGAGCCGAACACTGCTAGTGTCTTGCCCCAAGCGGGCAATTTAACCCGATGACAATCATAATTCCGCGATAATCGCCCCCAAATGATGTGGGGTGGCGCGCCAGCGCGTCGCGGCCCAGTTCAGGTCCTGACCGGACCACGAGGATATCATGAGCGACGACTTCCATAAGATCCGCAGGCTTCCGCCATACGTGTTTGCCCATATCGACCCGCTCAAGGCCAAGGCGCGCGCCGAAGGCGTCGATGTCATCGATCTGGGCATGGGCAACCCGGACATGCCAACGCCGCAGCACATCGTCGAAAAGCTGCAGGAAACTGTCAAGGACGGCCGCACCCATCGCTACTCGAGTTCGCGCGGCATTCCGGGCCTGCGCAAGGCCCAGGCCAGCTACTATGGCCGCCGCTTTGGTGTGAAGTTGAACCCGGACACCCAGGTCGTTGCCACCCTTGGCTCCAAGGAAGGCTTCGCCAATATGGCTTCAGCGATCACCGCGCCCGGTGATGTTGTGCTGGTTCCCAATCCGACCTATCCCATTCATTCCTTCGGCTTCATCATGAGTGGCGGCGTGGTGCGGTCCATGCCTGCCGACCCCAATGAAGACTTCATGCGCTCGCTCGATCGGGCGGTGCGCCATTCTATCCCCAAGCCTATCGCCCTGGTGCTCAACTATCCGGCCAATCCGACCGCCTATACTGCCGACCTCGATTTTTACACCGAGGTGGTCAAGTACTGTAAGGCGCACGACATCTTCATCCTCTCCGATCTGGCCTATTCCGAGATCTATTTCGACGCGGACGCCCCGCCGCCATCGGTACTGCAGGTTCCCGGCGCCATGGACATCACTGTCGAGTTCACCTCGATGTCCAAGACCTATTCCATGCCCGGCTGGCGCGTTGGCTTTGCCGTAGGCAATGAGCGGCTGATCGCGGCGCTGGCGCGAGTGAAGTCCTATCTGGATTACGGCGCGTTCACACCCATCCAGGTGGCTGCGACTGCCGCCCTCAACGGCTCGGACGATGTGATCGAAGAGGTCCGCAAGGTCTACAAGATGCGGCGCGATGTGCTTGTCGAGAGCTTTGGTCGCTCGGGATGGGATATTCCTGTGCCAAAGGCCACCATGTTCGCCTGGGCGCCGATCCCCGCGCAGTTCGCGCACCTTGGGTCGCTGGAGTTCGCCAAGCTGCTGATCAAGGAAACCGGCGTTGGCGTCGCCCCCGGCGTGGGCTTTGGCGAATATGGCGACCAGTACATTCGCCTGGCCTTTGTTGAAAACGAGCAGCGCATCCGTCAGGCTGCGCGCAACATCAAGAAGCTGCTCGGCAGCAAGTCCGGCACGGGCAATGTCGTTCCGCTCGTCGGCTAGCTGAA
>JAHJOS010000163.1 GCA_018820005.1 Alphaproteobacteria bacterium
CACCATGGCGATGCCGCGCTCGGAGGGCTCGTCGAAGGTGACGTCCTTGCCGTCGATGAGAATGTCGCCGGCCGAGACTGTCTCCAGCCCGGCCACCATGCGCAATAGCGTGGACTTTCCTGATCCGGATGCCCCTACGAAGACGACGAACTCCCCTGGCTCGATCGTCAGATCCACACCCTGGATAACGTCAACGGCGCCAAACGACTTGGCAACGTTCCGCAATTCTACCGAAGCCGTCATGCGTAATCCGCTTCGCCCCTTGCCATGCCGGCACCCCAAAGATATCACAAACATGCATTGTTGATATCTCACGTCAATGATTAGATATCCACAGATCGAAGTTTTCCGCTATCAGACGAAGGTCAAAGGCGCGGCACACCGTGATCGACATGAGGGTCAGGCAAGGCAACTGATCAACCAAACGGGACTGCCGGTCAGTTGGGGCGAGGAAGCAGCAGGCGAACAATGAGTGACAGCGCCCAGACCACCGACGGCTACACACGGTTCCGGGAGGCCATGCAGGATGGCCGCCTGCAGCCGGGCATGATCGTCACCCAGCATGAGCTTTGCGCACTGCTCGGCCTGTCACTCTCGCCGCTGCGCGAGACGCTGGTGCTGCTGGAAGAGTTCGGTCTGGTGGAGATCCGGCCGCGCATGGGAATCCGGATCGTCTACCCGGAAGTCGCCTTCATCCGGGAGAACTACCAGTTCCGCATCATGATCGAGGTTTATGCCCTGCGCAGCTTTGGCGGCAACGTCACCGAGGACTGGCTGGCCAATATGCGAGCGAGCCATGAAGACTGCCGGACGCAATTGACGAACGACACTCTTGAGCGCGCGCAGGAAAGGTTTGTCCGCCTCGACGGCAGACTGCACCGCGAGATCGTCGAAGCTCTCGACAACAAGGCGGTGCTGGCCACCCACCAGCGGCTGCAGGCGAACATCCAGATGGCGCAACTGGTGCACCGCCGGCCGGGCTTCCGTGGCGCGCTGCTGCAGACGATCGACGAACACCTGGCGATCATCGACGCGCTGGAAGCGCGGGATGTGGATGCTGCTGTGGCGGCGCTGGAAGCACATTTCCGCGGCGCGACGCATCGGACATTTGCAGGCTGATACCAGCAACCCCGGCGCCGTCGCCCGTGCCTATCCCTTGATGGCGCCAGCCGTCATCGAGCCGGAAATCTGCCGGTACATCACGAGGCCAAGCAGCATCGGCGGCAAGGCGCCGAGGATCATGACGGCGGAGGCGACGCCCCACTGCACGCCACCGCCGCTGGCAGCGAAAAAGAACGAGGCGCCGACGGTCATCGGCACGGCCTTGCTGGTGGTCAGCATGAGGCCGAACAGGAACTCGTTCCAGGCCGTGATGAAACCGAAGATGAATGCCGTGATCAGAGCCGGCCGCACGATCGGGCGGATGATGCCGAACATGACGTGCATGACACCGGCGCCATCCATCTTGGCCGCCTCGTCGATCTCGATGGGGACGTCAGATATGGCATTGACGAGAATGATCAGCGCCAGCGGCAGGTTGACCACGGTGAAGATCAGACCGAGGCCGAGTTGCGTATCGAGCAGACCCAGCCACTGGAACATCATGTAAAGCGGAATGGCAAAGATGATCAGCGGCACGGCGCGCAGGTTGACGATAGCCGGCAGCAGCAGCTTGCGGCCGAAGCCGCCGCGCGCCATGCCGTAGGCTGCCGGGAAGGCCAGGACGATGGCCAGCCCCGATCCGATCAGCGAGGCGGTCAGACTGTTCCAGAAATAGCCGAAGATGTTGAGCCGGTCGCTCACCTGGAGCACGTTCAGATAATTGTCGAAGGTCGGCTGGTTGATCCAGAAGCCGGGATTGACCGACAGTTCCTTCGCCGACTTGAACGAGGTGATGACCGTGACGATGACCGGGAAATTCATCGCCAGGGCGGCGAAACCGAAAACGATCCAGCGCAGGGCGTTGAGCATCAGAGCGAACCCTTCTTCCGGCTGGCCAGCCAATTGATGCCGTAGAGCACGGCGAACGAAGCAACAAACAGGATCACCGACGCCGCCACCGCCTTGCCGATAGCACCCTGCTTGAAGAAGGCCTGGTAGATGTAGATGGAGAGCGATGTGGTCGAGCCGCCTGCCCCGCTGCCGGTCAGCGTGTAGACATTGTCGAAGACCCGGAACCCGTCGATGAACCGCACGAAAAACGCCACCACAATGGTGGGACGCATCAGCGGCAGGTCGATGGTGGTCAGGATCTGCAGCGAGGAAGCGCCATCGATGGAGGCGGCCTCGCGCACGTCACCGGGGATGGCCTGATAGGCCATGTAGAACAGCAGGAAGGCAAAAGGCGTCCACTGCAGGGTCTCGACCACGGTCAGCGTCCAGAAGGCATTCTCGACATTGAGGAAGGCCGGACTGTCGCCAAACCAGGCGTAGAGATAGTGCGGGACCGGGCCGACGAACTCATGCAGGACCAGCCGATACATCAACCCCACCATGGCCGGCGCCACCATCAGCGGCAGCATGAGCGGGGCCATCAGCGCCGAGCGTTTTTCGATGAGCGGCGAGAGAAAGA
>JAHJOS010000729.1 GCA_018820005.1 Alphaproteobacteria bacterium
CAATTCTGGTCAACCGGCGCTCCGTTGTGAAAAAATAGACAATCAGCATTGCAACTGTGCGGATTGATCCGCCTATAATGCTGTAAATAAATCCGTTCATCGTCTTGTAAGCCTCAAGTTAATCTGCATGTCCCGGATCGTGCTACAAAATAGGTGCAGGAGGTTGCTGATCCGGGCGATTATGAGCGAAAAAGCCGCTAATCGTGTTACCCCGAAATCGGCGAAAGTTGCCAGCAAAATAACGCCGGCGGCAATCCAGATCGACGTACAATACTTGCACTCAAGCAGGTGGCCGCGGTCTGTCGAGTTCAGCCAGGGTGTTTTTTTTATAAACCAGGTGCGCAAGCCCTGAAGTGGCGCCGCCGTAAAAATGAGTTCAACCAGGGCTTCTGTCAGGATTGCCAGGGCCAGGCATTTGATTATCATAATTAGGTTTTTCCTTATATCCGCATGGGCAGGTTAGCCAGGCAAACTTTTCCGAGCAGCAGGGCGGTCTATATCTCAGGTGCCGGCCGCATAACGGGCACTCCTGTTTTGTCAGGTTCGTGTGCGTTTTCCAGGTTTTGCTTCCGAGTCTCATCCTGGAGCTCCTTTAACCATTCTTTAGGGGATTTATCGCTATAATATTCTATTCCACACGTTTTGCATATCCATGCCGTGGGGTATTCTTTACCACCAGGATCCCGGGCATTCACCTGCAGGTAGAGTTCTGCGTTGCAATCGTCGCATCGAGGGCGGCGCTCCTGGAGGACCTTTTCAAGCAGATGTATTTCCGGTGACGTGATAAACAAGGGTATCTGCTCATCAGGCCCGGCGTCATTGTCCAGGTATGCCGCTAAGGCCTCGGTGATATTGTTTGTTATGCCTGTATCTATGTAGAGCCGGATGGCCTTGTTTATTATCGTTAATCGTTTGTAATCGCCGTTCATAAGTTGCCTATACAATTAGCGCCGCTGGACAGCATCCATTGTTTTTTTGGGCGACTGTTCTTACGTCAACGGGTGATCCCAAAGTGCAGTCTCCGGCTTCATACCGGCAACACGTTGCCAGGGTGCAAAGCGCCTCATACGGGATACATTGAGAATTAGGATTTGTCCGGGTGCATCCCATACCTGTTGTTGCCAGGACTCCGGTACAGGTGTACATAACCGTGCATTGATTTCCCGGAGGGATCTCGCTGAATTTCCAGCATAAATAATAGGCAAACGATTGTGCGGCGGCATTTACGGCGATCTTCAGTGTATCGCAAACCGTACCGTTTACGCTTAGCGTGATCGTTGGATTATTAGCGCATTGGGCGTTCGTGGCTGGCGCCGTGTAGATTACTGAAGTGCCCTGGGACGCGCTCAGCGTGCCGCCGCCTGCCGTAATTGCCCAATCATAAACGATATCCCCGCATCCTGGTGTCGCGCCTGAAGCGGTAAGCGTTTGAGTTCCATTGACGGCCATTTGTTGCGTGGTATAGCCGATTTCCGCTGAGCAACCGGGGGGATTGATTACAATCTCAATAAAATCAACCTGATTTTCATCGCAATAAAGGATAACAGACTGGGGTGTTATGCAATCCTCGCCGGCTGCCGGAGCCGTAAAAACAGTCGTGTATCCAACAATGGGATCGACCGCGCCGCCGAGCGTACCCGCCGCCCACTCGTAAAATTCCGCTTCGCACGCTTCAGGATATCCCACGACGGTAAGGTCCTGCGTTTCCCCGCAATCCATTACCAGGGTCGTGTAGCCGATACTTACATCTTGCTCGGGGTCGTCCTTGTCGGTGCAGCAGTTAATTCCGTGGCTCCATGAGCTGGCGCCGCCTGCGGCGTTCGGGCCGAATATCCCCGGACCGAATGCGAAAGCGCCTGAGCCTGGCGGTCCGTAGCCGCCGCCTCCGCCGCTTCCAGCTCCGCCTCCGCCTCCGCCTGCGCCTCCGCCTCTTCCTCCTGGCGGTCCTGCCGGCGGTCCGGTCGGCGGTCCTGCTGGCGGTCCGGTAGGCGGTCCTGCTGGCGGTCCTGCTGGCGCTCCTGGAACTCCTTCCTGACCTCCTGGCGCAACCGGCGCTATGGGCGCTATTGGCGCCCCTGGCGCTCCCGGAACTTCTTCTTGACCTCCTGGCGCTATTGGCGCCTCATATCCTGGCTCACCTGGCCCTGGCGGGACGTAACCTGCTTCTCCTGGCCCTGGCGGGACATAACCTGCCTCTCCCGGTCCAGGGACATAACCTGTATCTCCCGGCATAGCCGGACCTGATGGCGCCGTATATCCGGGTTGTCCTGGCGCCGGTCCTGGTGGTGCCGTATAACCGGGTGTTCCATATCCTGGCGACGGTATAGATGGCAAAGGCCACGAGTAAGTGTCAGGGTCTCCCGGAACTTCGCCAGGTATCTCCCCGAAATCGATAAAGCCGTAGCCGATTTTACGCAACAGGTTGTAACTGTGCCCCATCTCGTCAACGACTTCCAGGAGCAGTTTGGTGCGCATAGCTAACATTACGTTGATCGGGTCGAAGGGCACGTTGAAAAACCTCTGGAGCCAGCCGGAGGTGAAGCCTGCATGCGTTAAGG
>JAHJOS010000164.1 GCA_018820005.1 Alphaproteobacteria bacterium
CTCGCCCGAGCAGGTCATCGAAGGCTATCGCTATTTCGGCTATGCCCCAGCCGAGGGCCAGACCGATGCCGACATGGCCCGCGGCCAGACCGAAGTCTTCCTCGAAGTGCTCAAGGGCAATGGCTTTGCCGAGCCCAATCCCAGCCCCATGTTTCCCAACCCGCCCGGCAAGCTGCGGCTTGAGCCCTATGCCCCCGGCTTGCGCGAGCGGATCTGGTGGGGCAGCGCCACCAATGATACCGCCATCTGGGCGGCCAAGCTGGGCATGAACCTGCAGAGCTCGACCCTCAAGTTCGACGAAAACGGCAAGCCCTTCCACATCCAGCAGGCCGAGCAGATCCGCGCCTATCGCGCGGCCTGGAAGGAAGCCGGCCACGCCCATGAACCGCGCGTCTCGGTCAGCCGCTCGATCTTTGCCTTGGTCAATGACATGGACCGCGCCTATTTCGGCAGCGGTCGCCCCGAAGCCGATCAGTTCGGCTATATCGAACCCGAAAAGCGCGCCGTCTTCGGCCGCGGCTATACCGCCGAACCCGATGCCCTGATCAAGCTATTGGCTGAGGACGAGGCAATTGCCGAGGCCGATACCCTGCTGCTCACCGTGCCCAATCAGCTGGGTGTCGATTACAATGCCCATGTCATTGAATCGATCCTGACCCATGTGGCGCCGGGCCTGGGCTGGCGCTGATCGCACCAGCGCGCGTCTGCCAGCCGATGCCGGCAAAGGCCAGCGTCGCCAATAGGCCTGCCCCCGCAGCTGCCAGCAGGGCGGGGGTTGTGCCCAATAGGCTCGCCAGCAGCGAGAACAGGAACGGCGCCAGTGCCGAGGCCAGTTGCCGGCCGGCATTGACCATGCCCAGCCGCTGGCCATAGCCCTGTGTCCCGAACAGCGTCAGCGGCAGCGTGCCGCCGACAATGCTGAACAGGCCCGAGCCCAGGCCGAACAGCACGGCAAACAGCATCGCCCCGATCGGCGAGGGGGCGGTGAGCACCAGCACCAGCACGCCCAGCGGCATCAGCCCGGCCGCGATCACCGCCAGCCAGGGCTGCGGCAAGCCCGCCCCCCACCCCATATTGATCAGCCGGCTGGCCACCTGGGCCGGCCCGAACAGCGCCGCCACCGCGACGCCGGCAGAACCCACGCCCAATCCGGCCAATAGGCCCACCATGTGTAGCGTCACCGACGAGGCCAATATTCCCGTCATCGCAAAGCCGGCCAGCATCAGCCAGACCAGCGTTCGCACCTGCTCCGGCTGGGCGACCCCTACCGTGACTGTGGGAACGCGCCCGGCGGCCCGGCTCTGCCGCACATGGCGCGCCAGTGCCAGGTGCACAGGCACGCAGACCACCAGATTGAGCCCGGCAAATACCAGATAGGTACCGCGCCAGCCCAGCTGCGCCACAAGCGCGCTGGTGAGCGGCCAGAACAGCGTCGAGGCAAAGCCGGCGATCAGCGTCAGATGCACGATCTGGCGTTGGGCACCGGCACCGGCGATTTGGGCCAGCGCGGCAAAGGCCAGCGGATAAAGCACAAAGGCCGCCGCCAGTTCGATGGCAAACAGCGCCCCGACAAAAGCCGGCCCGCTGGGCGCCAGGGCGCAAAGCACCAGCGCCAGCGCTGCCGCCAGCGAGCCCAGCCCCATCATCGGACCGGCGCCATGCCGGTCGGCCAGCCGGCCAGCCCAGGGCGCAATGGCCCCGCTGAGCAGCAGCGACGCTGCCAACGCGCCAAAAAGCGCCGTTTCGGGCCAGCCAAAGCTGGCCGCCAGATGCGGCGCCAGCGGCCCAAAACTGTAGTAAAGCGTGCCATAGCCGACCACCTGGGTCAGGCCCAGGCCCCAGATCAGCCAGCCAGGGGCGCGCGGGGCGGTGAGTGTCATGTCGGATCTGCCGCAAAGCTGGAAACGGGCAATAGCAAGGGACGATGCCGCGCTCTCGGTGAGAGGCGCGATGCAGCTATCGAACACGCAGATGACGGTCTTGTGTCAGGGCAGGCGGAACCGGCTCGATGCGCAGTCATTGGCCCGCCAATAGGCGTCCACCGGCGTAAACCGGCCGCTGGCCGCCTGTTCGACCGCGGCGGCCAGCGCCATGGCCTGGCATTCGTCGCGCCCGGCCACGGCATGGACCATCTCATGCAGGATTGTCAGCCGCCGCAGCCCATCGGCGCCGGGCGAAAAGAACTGCGGGCAAAGCACCAGGCTCACCACGCCCTCTTCGGGTGGCAGAATGACGAAGGCCGCATAGCGCTGACACGATCCCGATGCCGTCGCGCGGATCGCCGGCTTGACCACTACGGCTTCGTTCCACACGCTGTTGCTGATCGGCGCCAGCGCCATCGCCTCGCCATAGGCCGCCAGGTCGACGCCGAACCGATTGCCGTCGAGATCAGGGGCCGCCTTGGCAAATTGTGCCTGCGCTTGCGCCAATGCCTGGGCCAGCATCGCCCCCTCATCGGCCCCAGCAGGCAAGCACGGTGCAAACAGCAGGCAAACAGCATGCAAAACACAGGCAAAACGCAGTCTTGCCGCCTTCATGCGCGTGCAGGCCGCAGGACATTTCGGATGGCAAAGCTCGATTGAATGCGCGTGACGCTGGGCAGGCGCGACAGCACCTCGGTATGCAGTCTTTCATAGTCGGCCACGCTCGCAGCCTCCACCCGCACCAGATAATCGGTCATGCCCGCCATCAGATAGCATTCGCGCACTTC